>NZ_JBXWQZ010000058.1:0-28728 GCF_059612645.1 Ruegeria sp. YKSF131
CGGCTTCGGCTTCGGCTTCGGCTTCGGCTTCGGCTTCGGCTTCGGCTTCGGCTTCGGCTTCGGCTTCGGCTTCGGCTTCGGCTTCGGCTTCGGCTTCGGCTTCGGCTTCGGACAGGTCTTCTTCTACAGGTTCAGCCGGGTCAACAGGCGTATCTTCCTGCCGCAGATCAGTTTCAACTGCATCATCTGCTAGGAGGGGTTCCACCGGCTTTTGATCGGATTTCTTCTTACCAGCCACCGCAATATTCCCCTTATCGAATCCAAATTCAGATGAATAACAGCCCAGGTTAAGTTAATCGGGGACCTCGCCACCCTCAACCCGCAACACATGTTTCACAAGCTTTTTAACAGCTTTACGCATTTTCTTCGGTGTCGGATGTTTTGCAATCTTCAGGTGCTCATAGTCCAAAGAATAAAGGGGATCAGCCGTAGCCTGGCTGATCGCAACCAGCCAAAGGGGGGCTGATCCGGCCCAGATATCGGCAAAATGTCGCGCCGTGCGCGGCGAGAAAAGCGGAGCAATTATCGGCAGATTTCCTTCGGCGGCCTCGGTGGCCTCGGGTGTTAGCGGCAACAACCGCTGCTGATAGACTGGCTGTTCCCGAACGGTCAGACCAGATTCGGTCAGGCGGCCAGCGATATTACCCCGTGTATGTTCACCCCGCAGGTGCAAAAGCGGGCTTTTGGGCCGATGCTTGAGCAGATGCCCAACCAATTCTTCTGCCGTGGTTCCGACCATCTTGGCCTGCCACCCATACCCTTTCGCGGTACCGGTTGTTGCGGGCCCCACGCAATAGGCCGGCAGAGTGCGGTCAACACCTTTCGAAACCGCCGCATTTACCGCATTGGCCGATGTAAAGATCAATCCTTTTACACCTTTGGTATCCACCGCAACTGGCAGTGGCCGGATTTCCATTATCGGCGAATAGAGGGCCTGTACCCGAGATCTGACGCGGGTTGGCAACTGCTCGACAAACCTTTCCGAGGCGGAGCGAGGGCGGGTCATCAACAAAAACAACGTGTGGCGCCTTGACCCTTCAGGATTGTTTGCATCCGCGCAGGGTGATACCCCGCCGTATATACATGATGCAACGGATCAGGGTGATGGTGCAAACACTTACCGTATTGGGTTTGGAAAGCAGCTGTGACGACACAGCCGCAGCTGTCGTGCGCCAGACCGAAGGTGCCAAAGCCGAGATCCTGTCTTCTGTGGTGCGCGGTCAAACCGATCTGCACAGCGCCTTTGGCGGTGTCGTGCCCGAGATTGCGGCCCGTGCGCATGCCGAAAAGCTGGATGTCTGTGTCATGCAGGCACTGGAGGCCGCCGGTCTGTCGCTGCGCGACATGGACGCTATTGCCGTCACCGCCGGGCCCGGTCTGATCGGAGGGGTCATGTCCGGTGTCATGTGCGCCAAAGGGTTGAGCGCCGCCACGGGCTTGCCGCTGATTGGCGTCAATCATCTTGCCGGTCACGCCCTGACACCCCGCCTGACGGACGGCATCGCCTTCCCTTACCTCATGCTTCTGGTGTCGGGCGGCCATTGCCAATACCTGATCGCCAATAACCCCGAGCAGTTTACTCGCCTGGGCGGTACAATCGACGACGCACCTGGGGAAGCCTTTGACAAGACCGCTCGCCTGCTGGGCCTGCCGCAACCCGGCGGCCCGTCTGTCGAGGCTGAGGCCCGTGATGGCAATCCCCAGCGGTTCCGTTTTCCCAGGCCACTGCTGGACCGGCCCGGCTGTGACTTGTCTTTTTCGGGCCTTAAGACGGCGCTTATGCGGATGCGCGACCAAATCGTGGCCGACAAGGGTGGGCTGACCCGTCAGGACCGAGCTGATCTGTGCGCAGGATTCCAGCAGGCCATAGTGGACACATTGGCCGAGAAAACCCGCCGCGCGATTGATCTGTATCTTGATCACAACCCTGCTGATCCCGTTGTCGCGGTTGCAGGTGGGGTGGCTGCAAACTCGGCCATTCGGGCAGCGTTAGAGTCTGTTTGCGCGCAGCAAAGTGCCCGGTTTACGGCACCTCCGCTGGCTTTGTGCACAGACAATGCCGCGATGATTGCCTATGCGGGCCTTGAACGCTTTCGCACCGGCGCGCGCGACGGTCTGGACCTGACTGCCCGCCCCCGCTGGCCGCTCGATCAACGCAGCCCGGCAATGCTGGGCAGCGGTAAGAAAGGGGCCAAGGCATGAACGTATCTGTCCTGGGATCCGGCGCGTTTGGTACCGCTTTGGCAATCTCGCTATCAGGCAACGGGCCAGTAACGCTGTGGTCCAGAAACGCCGATCAGGCGCGGCAGATGCATGAGACGCGCGAAAACTCCACCAGGCTGCCTGGTGTTTCCTTACGCACGAACATCGCCGTAACCGCAAATATCGCTGAGGCGTCGAAGGCTGACATTCTGCTTTTGGCCGTTCCTATGCAGCAATTGCGCAGCGCCTTGCAAGATCGCGCCCCGGTGCTGCACGGCAAGATACTGGTCGCTTGCTGTAAGGGGATAGAGTTGGATTCTGGCCTCGGGCCCGTTGCGGTCATCAGGGATGTTGTCCCTGACGCCCCGATCGCTTTGCTGACAGGACCCAGTTTTGCTGATGACATAGCGCGCGGTTTGCCCACTGCGTTAACGCTGGCTTGCGGTGATACGAATCTTGGCAAAACATTGCAGACCGAGCTGGCCACTGCGAACCTGCGCCTCTATCGGACCACTGACACCATAGGTGCTGAACTTGGCGGGGCGCTGAAGAACATCATAGCCATCGGTTGCGGCGCAGCAATCGGCGCGGGGCTGGGGGACAGCGCCCGGGCCGCGTTGATGACTCGCGGTTTTGCGGAAATGCAGCGCTTTGCCGCCCTGCGTGGCGCGCGTCCTGACACTCTGATGGGCTTGTCCGGGCTTGGAGATCTGGTGTTGACCTGTTCCTCAGAGCTGTCCCGAAACTACCGTTTTGGCCTTAGTTTGGGTCTGAACCAACCATTTGACCAACATACTACCGTCGAAGGCGTCGCCACCGCGCGCGCCATGTCAGAGATTGCCGTCAAGGAAGGGCTGGACATGCCCATCAGTACAACGGTGGCGGATCTGAGCCATGGTGCCTACAGTGTGACCGAGGCCATCCAAAACCTGCTCAATCGCCCACTCAAGGAGGAATAACATGCTGATCGCACTCATCGCCCGTGACAAAGCCGGGGCACTGCAAACCCGGTTGGACAATCGCGCGGCCCATCTGGCCTATATCGAAGAAACGGGTGTTGTATCGCAGGCAGGGCCGCTGTTGGATGGCGACGCCATGATCGGTTCGCTGGTTGTGCTCGACGTCGAAGATCTGGCTGCTGCGCAAAACTGGGCAGATAATGACCCCTATGCGAAGGCTGGATTGTTCCAGTCGGTTGAACTGATTCCCTGGAAAAAGGTGATCGGCTGATGGCATATTGGCTTTTCAAGTCCGAACCTTCGACCTGGAGCTGGGAACAGCAAATGGCCAAGGGGGACACGGGCGAGGAATGGGACGGTGTGCGCAACTATCAGGCGCGCAATTTCATGCGTCAGATGGCCATTGGGGATTGGGGGTTCTTCTACCACTCTCAAAAGGACAAGTCAGTTGTTGGTATTGTCGAGGTATGCGCCGAGGTACATCCCGACAATTCCACCGATGATGAGCGCTGGGAATGCGTGGATATCAAGGCCGTCCGGTCCTTTTCCAAACCCGTGACACTGGACCAGATCAAGGCCGACGAACGGCTTGCCGAAATGGTGTTGGTGAAAAACTCTCGTTTATCGGTGCAGCCGGTAACTGACGATCAATGGAAGGCGATCTGCGCCTTGGGTGAAACGCAGCCGGATTGACCTGCCGTCCTGTACAAGGTGCAAAACTTCTCAAACGCCCGGCAAGGTGTTATGTTTCCAAGGGCTACGCCGGGTAGGGACCTGAAGGTTATGATTGCTCTGATCGTAACCGCTTGGTGTTGTTCGGATAAATTCGATATGTTTTGAAAGTTTGAACCCCGTGTCTGACACTGAAAACGGCAACGGGACACTCGATAACACCGTTGCTGCGAAAAGCACGAGAACCTGGGAAGCGCGCCTGAAAGAGGCGCGGGAGAAGCGCGCGTCGGTGCTTGCGGGGGCGCAAGAAGAGGCGCTGAAAGAACCTGCTTCGACCTCTGCGCAATCGGACGTTCTGCCCCCACCGGACGATACAGATACTGAGCAGATCGTTTCCGAACGGGTCCGCTCGCTAAATCTGGACAAGCCACGCGTCAGAAAAAAACGGAAAACTCGGGTCGCGTTAGTACTGGTTGCCCTTTTGTGCGGGGCCGCCTTGCAATGGGTCATTGCAAATCTTTTAGATGACTGGCCAACCGCAGACGCAGAAGATCAGGCCGTTCTGAATGCGCTTTCTGAAACCTTTCTGGCCCCCGAAGAACCGCCTGAGGCCGCAGCCACCAGCCTGCCGGACCCGAAAGACGCCCCTATACCAGAGGATCTGTTGGTTTCAGGGCCCCCTGAGCCTGAGCCTCTCTCAATACCCGCTGACGTCAGCGAACCCTTGGACAAGCCAAATAGCGAGTCAGTCGATCCGGTTGTTTTGGATCAATCCAGTGCAACCCTTTCCCAGGAACTGGAAAACACTGTCATGCCGGAAAGCGAGTTTGCAACCGGCCCGAATCCCGAAGCGGTAACGGAGAAGCCGGAGATTTCCTTAACACCGCCCAAGATTTTCATTCCTGCCCGGATGGAACCCACGTTGGCCGCCGCGACCGCCTCAGACATTCAAGCCGCGATTCCTGCCTGGTATGAACCACGACTTCGCAATCCCAATCCGCTGAACAAGGGCGGATTATCGCAGATATCACAGATAACCAATGATCCCATTCCGCAAGAGATCGACACACCCGCCAACCCGCCCTACGCCGAGGTGAAACCGCTTCTTGTGACGCCGATCATTGATCTTGAGGTCTCGCTTTTTGTACCGTCGAGAGTTTCGCAAGAGACCAGCAACCGGGCGTTGGAACTGCTTGTCCGAGGTCAGGCAACAGTGGTGGCAACAGCTCGGGTGGGATACCGGGTCAGAGAAACCCAGGTCCGGTTTTATCACCCCGATGACGCCGAAAACGCCGCGATGGCCGCCGATGCACTGGGGGGTATTTCACGGGACTTCACAAGCTCGGGCAGCAAGACGCGCCCGGGGCGGATCGAGGTTTATCTGGAAGGCAGCGGCGGAAATGCGGACGACAATTCAACCGTTCAACCTGACAGAGCAGAAAACCTCATCGCGCGTATTCTTAAAGAGTTCAGATGAGTAATGAGGGAAGGCTCTGACGATACAGAACCTTCCCTACCCCCGCGTGCTCCCTACTCACCACACGCGTATGGAAATATCTGGTTCTGACCGTCCTGGTCACGGATTGACCTTAGCCCAACCGCGCGCAGCGTTTCAAACGCCAAGTCCTTAAAAAACAACTCAAATACGAAACGCCTGCCGGAAAGACGACAGGCGTTTCAGGATTGCGCGGTTAGATCAGCCGTAAACAGCTTCTTTCCCGAAATGCTTGGTCAGCATGTAATAGACCACGGCGCGGTATTTGTTGCGCTCGGACATGCCATAAGTTTCCATGGCTTTGTTGATCGCTGCCATCAGCTCGGGACCATCTGACAGGCCCAGTTTCTTGATCAGGAAGTTGTTCTTGACGGTTTCCAACTCGGGCGCCTGGCTGGCTGCAACAGTTGCCGCATCTGCGTCATAAATCGCCGGGCCGCAACCGATTGTGACCTTGGTCAGCAGATCCATATCGGGGCTTATTCCGCATTTGTTTTTCAGATCTTCAGCGTATTTGGCTATCAACTCGTCGCGCTTGCCCATGTCCCAATCTCCTTTATCCGTTAATCCGGCACCAATCACCGATAGCCGAGACTAGACGTGTCACAGGTCAGCCCAAAAGGATAAAATATTGCGTTTCCTCCCCCTTAACGAAGGCTGGAATGCACGGGATGCAAGACCTATCTGCAATACCCCCAACCAGAACCTTGCAGGTGAAAATGATCCGCGTGCAAGTGATTGAAGTCCGGGCCTAGAACCACTCGAAACCAGCCGCACGCGCCTCGCCAGGTTTGCCACAGAAATGCGGGTTCGGGTCCGGTACCCTGCCAATCATTTAACAGGGTCAGCACGCGGCCATCGGTCGTCTCCACACCGATGATATCGATCGAGTCCGCACGGGCATGGCTGCTCCATCCGTTGTTTTCACCTCGTAGGGTGCGCATGCGCCTGCAATTGTAGCTTCCGACATGGCGCAATCGGGCAATGCCGGTTCCAAGCAGTTCGTACGCGGCCGGCTGAACGACATGGTGTTCCCACATCGTCAGCCGCAATGTTGTGGCGCAACTGGTTTCAACGGCTTCGATGTGCGAAGTGGCCAGCTGGGTCAGAAGGCCCCGTGAGGCAATGCCACAGCTCTGATCAATGGCCAGATCCTCCATCGCCTCGAAATGAACGCCCGCTTCGGTCAATGTAGCCCGACACTGGGTTTCATCCGCCAAGGCCCGGTTCAGTTGATACCTGGTGACCGGCGTGACCGGCGCGCTGACTTTAAGGTCGTGCAATGGGTTCCAGTGAGATGGCACCGGTGTCTTTGGATGCGCCAACAGCACCCAGCCGCCGCCACCCAGCACGATCACCACAACCAGAACCCTGAAAACAAAGAACGCCGCCGAGTAAAGAAACCGGCGGCGTCCGTTATTCTGTGTCATCGTCAGACGACAATCAGTAGCGGTAGTGTTCCGGCTTGTATGGACCTTCTGGTTTGACACCGATGTACGCGGCCTGATCCGCATCCAGCTTCGTCAGCTTCACGCCGATGCGATCCAGATGCAGGCGGGCGACCTTCTCGTCCAGATGCTTGGGCAGGATGTAGACCTTGTTCTCGTACTGATCACCTTTGGTGAACAGCTCGATCTGTGCCAGAACCTGGTTGGTGAACGAGGCCGACATCACAAAAGACGGGTGACCTGTGGCGTTGCCAAGATTGAGAAGGCGGCCTTCAGACAGCAGGATCAGACGGTTGCCCGAAGGCATCTCGATCATGTCCACCTGCTCCTTGATATTGGTCCACTTGTGGTTCTTCAGGCTGGCCACCTGAATCTCGTTGTCGAAGTGCCCGATATTGCCGACGATGGCCATGTCCTTCATCTCGCGCATATGCTCGATGCGGATCACGTCCTTGTTGCCGGTGGTGGTGATGAAGATATCCGCGCTGGCAACTTCGTCTTCCAGCAGGGTTACTTCGAACCCATCCATCGCAGCCTGCAGCGCGCAGATCGGGTCAACTTCGGTCACCTTCACGCGCGCACCCGCGCCACGCAAGCTGGCGGCTGAGCCCTTGCCGACGTCGCCATAGCCGCAAACCACGGCAACCTTACCGGCCATCATTGTGTCGGTGGCGCGGCGAATACCGTCAACCAGCGATTCCTTACAGCCGTATTTATTGTCGAATTTCGACTTTGTGACCGAGTCATTCACGTTGATCGCCGGGAAGGGCAGGTGGCCGTCTTTCACCAGTTGATACAGGCGGTTCACGCCGGTGGTGGTTTCCTCGGAAACGCCTTGGATCTGGTCACGCATCTTGGTGAACCAGCCGGGGCTTGCCGCCATGCGCTTGGCGATCTGCTTCTTGATCACCTCTTCCTCTTCCGAACCCGGAACTGGGATGATGTCTTCGCCCGCTTCCGCACGTGCACCCAGCAGGATGTACAGGGTCGCGTCGCCACCATCGTCGAGGATCATGTTCGGGCCGTCTTCGAACAAGAAGGATTTATCCAGATAATCCCAATGCTCTTCCAGCGTTTGACCCTTGATGGCGAAAACGGGAATGCCTGCCTCGGCAATCGCGGCTGCTGCATGGTCCTGGGTCGAGAAGATGTTGCACGACGCCCAGCGCACATCCGCGCCCAGCGCAACCAGCGTTTCAATCAGAACAGCTGTCTGGATAGTCATGTGCAGCGATCCAACGATACGCGCACCTGTCAGAGGTTTGCTTTCCCCATATTCCGTACGCAGGGACATCAAGCCCGGCATCTCGGTTTCGGCAATGTCCAATTCCTTGCGGCCGAACCCGGCCAGCGAAATGTCTTTAACGATATAGTCCACGGCCATCTGGCGCTCCATTTTCGGTAAATCACAGTCCCGGCTGCCCCTAGCACTCCTTGGGGCAGGTGGCAACTTTGAAGACTGTTACCGGAAGCTTGGTGGCCGCTTTCAGCTTGGCGTGCCTTCGATTTTTATCTTTGGTATCGCTTCAAAAAAATCGGTGCCAACGGCAACAATACAACTGATTCCGTTCGCATTGGTTACCAAAACGGTATAGCTACCCGTTTCCTTCGAGGCCCACACCTCCATCACAGACTGCGCGTCGCGCGTCTTTTGCAGGCCGCCAAAGGCCAATTCCTCGGCATAGTTTTCCTGCAATTTGGTGACGATGTCGCCGCGCTCTGCACAACTCCGGGCAAAGGCTGGTGGGGCGGTCGCGGCCATTCCAAAGGTCAGGGCAATGGCGAGTAAACGCTTGAACATGACAAACTCCTATCGATTCGCGTTTCACGGTCGAGAGGAGCACACCGGGAGAAGCATGTGCCCCCCTCGGTTTTGATGTCGGGATCATGGCGCGCCGTTTCAAAGCACAAATGCTCAAGAAACTGTTGGCAGCAAGTGATCCAGACAGGTACATCATAGCACAAAAATATGGCGCAATCGCGTCCGGTCAGGCGAGGCATAGCAAAATGGCAACACAACCCCGAGCGTGGCAAAGGATGCTGTCAGGCCGCAGGCTGGACCTGCTGGACCCGACCCCGGTGGATATCGAAATCGAAGATATCGCGCATGGACTTGCCTTTGTGGCCCGCTGGAATGGACAAACACGCGGCGATTTCGCCTATTCTGTTGCTGAACATTCCCTACTGGTCGAAAAGCTTTTTGGCCGGATTGCGCCGAAAGCACCGGTGAAATGGCGGCTGGCGGCCCTGTTACACGACGCGCCGGAATATGTGATCGGAGATATGATATCCCCCGTCAAATCCGCCGTTGGCCCGGATTACGGCGCATTGGATGATCGGCTTGCCGCCGCCATTCACATCCGGTTCGGATTGCCCGCCGAGGTGCCGAATACGGTGAAACGTCAGATCAAAAAGGCCGACAAGATCAGCGCCTGGATGGAGGCAACGCAGATCGCAGGCTTCTCCGAAGCTGAGGCGACGAAGTTTTTCGGCCGTCCGGATAAAGCGGTGATGGAAGGGTTGGAGATTAGGTTAAGGCCGCCGGTTGAGGTGCGGCAGGCGTACACAGAGCGGCATGGAAAACTGTTACTTCTACTTTAGTTTCAAGCCAGAAATTATCGTTTAATTAATTGTAATCGCGTCGAAAAGAACTGAGCTTCGTGGTTTCCAATCCGGCGTCATGGCCACATTTCCCAGCAGAAATCCGGCATCGAGACTGAGAAGGGCTTCCTCGTTGATCGGGCTACCGTTGTTCCGTTCAAGACTGGTTCGAACTACCATCACCCGATACTTGCAGCCACCAATAGATATTCGACTTTTCTTGAGTGGTTTAACTGCGAAAGACCCTCGGTCTACTTCTCTGCCGTTTACGAGAATTGAAACAGGGAACCTATATGTTGTGCGGGTCTTACTCAGATCCACCGTTTTAGCTTCTTCACTGATTTTGATTTGAACACGGCTCGTACTTGATTTGCGGTCAACAGCGATCACGCCATTCCAATACGTTGTCGCAACCTTTTCAACGGAACCATTTCGCTTCATCTTGCGGTTCTCTAAAACTGTACCATCCCCAGATACAGTATTCGTGACCTCAAAGAAGGGTGAACTCCTCGTCAGATTAAATGAACTACCCTTAGTTAAGTCAACACAACCTGCATAGGCTGGGCTAACTGCAAAAAATAGTACAGAACACGTAAATGCGGCAAACAGCTTCATGTTGCGAGACGCCAAATATAGATAATTCACCGAGGACTGCGCTTCGCCAAAATCCGCTGCAATGTCCGGCGGTGCATGTTCAGGCGGCGGGCGGTCTCGGACACGTTCCGGTCACACAGCTCATAGACCCGCTGGATATGCTCCCAGCGCACGCGATCCGCGCTCATGGGGTTTTCCGGCGGCGGGGGCAGTTCGTCACCCTTGGCCAGCAAGGCGTTGGTGATGTCGGTGGCGTCGGCGGGTTTCGACAGGTAGTCGGTTGCGCCGATTTTTACCGCGGCGACTGCGGTCGCAATCGCCCCGTACCCGGTCAGAACCACGACCCGGCTGTCGGGGCGCTTTTCGCGCAGAACCTCAACCACATCCAGACCGTTGCCATCCTCCAGTCGCAAGTCAACAACTGCGTAAGCCGGTGGGCGGGCGGTGGAAATTGCGCGGCCTGCGGCGACGGATCCCGCGGTTTCAACCTCGAACCCACGCTTTTCCATGGCCTTGGCCAAACGTCTCAGAAACGGCTCGTCATCATCCACCAAAAGCAGGGATTTGTCAGGGCCGATATCAAGCTGAGAACTGTCTGCCATATGTTAGGTCTTTCCGCTATTTCATGCCTTTGGCTTAAACATGAGTAATAGCAGCGCAGAAACAAAGGTCAAACAACCTTGTTAATGCGCAGCCTGGTCCAGAAAGCACCCGACCTTGTCCGCCATCTGTTCGGCCGTGTCATCGCGCTTGAAGAATTCAAGGAAACCATGTTCGGGCGTCACCAGATAGGTGAAGGTGGAATGGTCAACAAGGTAGAATTCGTCGCTTTTATCCTGTGCCTTGTAATAGGTCTTGTAAGCCTTGCTCGCCGCCCTGACCTGTTCGGGCGAACCGGTCAACGCAATCGTTTTGCCGCCAAGGTTGAAGGCATAATCATCGACTACATGGGGCGTGTCCCGTTCGGGATCGATCGAGATGAACAGCGCCGTTGCCGACTGCCCGCGCTGGTTCAGGATATCCACGGCCTCAACATTGCGGGACATGTCAAACGGGCAGACATCGGGGCAGAATGTATAGCCGAAATAGACAAGTGTGGGTTCGGTGATAACGTCTTTGTCGGTCACCGTCTCACCTTTGCCATTCACCAGTTCAAACGGCCCGCCGATAGCAGCGGTCCCCCCGGCGATCTGCCCAGACCGGCACTGTGCAAACTGGTCGTCGGATCCGCCCCCACGCGTCAAAAGCCACATCGCACCTAGGCCAATAGCCAGAACGAGAGTTGCAAGAATTGCGTAGAGGCGGGTCATTTTGGTTTTCCGGTCGCAAGGAGTTGTTGATCGTTTCGGCCGGGACACCTAACAAGATGACCAGCCTTTGCAACAGGACATAAGCGACCAATGGCAGATTCCAATCAGACTTTTTGGCGCGGCCAGGAACGCAGCAGCTGGATCCGCCTGCGCACCCTTATCCTGTTGCGATGGGTTGCCATCTTTGGTCAGATCACCGCCATCACCGTGGCCCAGCAATACTATCATGTGCAGCTGGAACTAGGCCTGTGCTATCTGGCCATCGGGATCTCGGTCATGGGTAACCTGACCGCCATTCTGTTGTTTCCACAGAATAAGCGGATGTCCGAGTTCGAAAACTTCCTGATGGTTCTGTTCGATCTGTTGCAACTGTCGATCTTGCTGTATCTGACAGGCGGGCTGAACAACCCCTTTGCCCTTCTGCTTCTGGGGCCGGTCACGATTTCCGCCAATGTGATGAGCACACGGTCGACCTTGATTGTCGGGGCTGTTGCAATTGTTCTGACCACTCTGCTGGCGGAATTCCACCTGCCGCTGCGGACCAACATCGGGGTGGTTTTGGACATTCCGGAAATCCTGCTGTTTGGCAACTGGGCGGCTATTATTATCGCCATCGTCTTTATCGGTGCCTATTCTCACCGCGTCAGTTCCGAGGTTCAGTCCATGTCCGAAGCGCTGGCTGCCACCCATATGGCACTGGCCCGCGAGCAAAAACTGACTGATCTGGGCGGCGTGGTCGCCGCCGCCGCGCACGAGCTGGGCACCCCTCTGGCAACAATCAAACTGACGAGTGCGGAACTGATCGAAGAGCTGGACGACCGTCCCGACCTCAAGGAAGACGCGGCCTTGATCCGCGAACAGGCCGATCGGTGCCGCGACATTTTGCGCGATATGGGTCGTGCCGGAAAAGATGACCTGCATTTGCGGCAGGCTCCACTTTCAACAGTGGTGAACGAAGCCGCCGAACCGCATGTTGACCGGGGCAAGGTCGTTCATTTTTCGGAAGGCCCGGCGCAGGACGGAGATGTGCTGCAACCCTCGATTCTGCGAAAGCCCGAGATCATTCACGGACTCCGCAACCTGATACAGAATGCCGTAGATTTCGCCCGCGCCAATGTCTGGGTCGAAGCCGAATGGACGGACAGCAAAATCACCGTCAGCATCATGGATGACGGGCGCGGCTACCCGTCGCACATGATTGGCCGCATCGGTGATCCCTTCATGCGCCGCAGACGGGCCGAAGCCGACCTGCGAACCCGTCCGGAATACGAAGGCATGGGACTGGGGCTGTTCATCGCAAAAACGTTGCTGGAACGCAGCGGCGCCGAGCTGAAATTCGCTAATGGCACGGATCCGTATCAGCGTCTGACCGATCAAAAAGACAGGACAGGTGCAATCGTCAAGGTCTCGTGGCCGCGCAACCTGATTGACGCGCAAAAAGGTGACACTCCGGTTCCATCCGGTTCCAACAAACGCATTCAAGTATGAGTTAAGGAGCCGTTAACCTATCCTGCCCATAGTCAGCCGGGGTTTGGTTATACCTTGGGGAAATTAATGGCCGATTGGATCATTCTGGCCGCGATCAGCCTGGTATCGGGATGCTTTGCCGTACAGTGGTTATTGCCACGCCAGACGCGACGCGACGATGTCTTTGGCTTGTTTTCAACAACATCCCTGTTTGATGCGGTATTCCTGTTTGATGGTGATCACCTGATCAGCCACTCCGATATCGCGCTTGCCGGGTTCGAGCATGTTGGAAGCTGGCAGGATTTGCACCGCCTGCTGAAAAGAGATTTCCCCACCTTCCCCGAAACACCCGAAAAAGTTCGCGACCAAAACGTACTGGTAATCTCGGCCATTGATTGCACAGTCGAACGCGAAGTGGTGTGTGAATGGATCGACGGGATTGTCCGCGTGCGTCTGCACGAACCGGCCCGAATCTCTCCGACCAGGTCAAGCGCGCTGAGTGAACCGAGCCGTCTGGCCATGGAACAGGCCCCCTATCCGGTATGGTTGCTGGATCACAACAGCCAGGTGCAGTGGTGCAATGCAGCTTATGTCACGCTTGTTCGCCGGGCACGTGGTCAGGATGCCGATCTGACTGCCCCTCTGTTCCCGGACACCTCTGATGCTCCGTCGCTCGGAAAATCAAGAGTGGCGGTGGAAGTGACAGGAACCAACAGCAAGTTGTGGTTCGACCTGACGCAGATCGTGCAGGACGACGGGCGGTTATGTTACGCCACAGACATCAACGCTATTGTCGAAGCGGAAACCGCGCAACGCAAGTTCGTGCAGACCATGACCAAGACCTTTGCTCAACTTTCGATCGGCCTGGCCATTTTCGATCGCAACCGGCAACTGGCGCTGTTCAACCCGGCCCTGATCGATCTGACCACGCTGCCGCCGGATTTCCTCAGCTGCCGCCCGAACATCAGCAGTTTTTTCGACCGGCTTAGGGATCAGCACATGATGCCAGAGCCCAAGAACTACCGTACATGGCGGCGTCAGATGAACGACCTGCTCGAAGCAGCCGAGGGCGGTAATTATCACGAAACATGGTCGCTGCCCTCTGGCTCAGTTTATTCTGTAAGCGGCAGGCCGCATCCCGATGGGGCCGTTGCGTTTCTGTTCGAAGATATTACTGCCGAAATCACGTTGACGCGACGCTTCCGGTCCGAGATGGATCTGATGCAATCCATATTGGACAAGCTGGCCGATGCAATCGCTGTATTTGCCGATGATGGCACCCTGGCCCTTACCAACTACGCCTACGAAAAGCTTTGGGGCGACGCACAGGAAATCGGCTTTCAGACCGACACGGTCACCGATGTTACGCGGCGGTGGCAGGACCATTGTGTTGCTACGCCGATCCTCGGAGAGATCCGGGATTTTGTCGAAATGCGGGATAACCGGGCGGAATGGACGGCTGAAATCCGGATGCGGTCAGGCATCACTTTGGACTGCACGGTTTCACCAGTTCATAACGGTGCGACGATCGTGCGGTTTGCACCCGTGGATCTTCTGACAAAAACCGCCCCGTTGGAACAGATCAGCGCCTGAACCGGGGTTGCAGCCGATTGGGCAGAACGTCATTGTGACGCCATGACGACGACCTCCCAAACCCTGACGTTTAAATCGCCCGATGAAACCGCAGATTTCGCGGCCCGTGTCGGGTCTTCGCTTGGTTCCGGGGATGTCCTGTTGCTTAGCGGCGCAATCGGCAGCGGCAAGACGCATTTCGCGCGCAACCTCATTCAATCACTTATGCCTGAACCGGAAGACGTGCCATCACCCACATTCACTTTGGTTCAGACCTATGACACCCCTGCCGGTGAGATCTGGCACTGCGATCTTTATCGGCTGAACGCGTTAGAGGAAGTGGATGAACTGGGTTTGGTTGAAGCCTTTGACACAGCAATCTGCCTTGTGGAATGGCCGGAAAAACTGGGCGCACTAGCCCCTGTCGCTGCGTTAAAACTGGCCTTCGAAACAGACCATGACACAGAAGAAACCCGCCACATGTCCTTGTCATGGACCGATCCGAAATGGGTAGACAAGTTGGAGAATGCCGGATGACAAACAGGACAGTCCTGGCAGAGGCCCTTATTGCACAAACTCCTTGGGTCGGGGCAACGCGTGCACCACTGGCCGGCGACGCATCGAACCGCCGGTACGAACGCGTGACCGATCCGGTCAGTGGGCGAACGGCTGTCCTGATGGATGCACCACCTGACAAGGGCGAAAGCGTCGAATCGTTTGTGCGTGTTGCCGAGTATCTGCGTTCGATTGGCCTGAGTGCGCCCGAGATTTACGCAGAAGACGCTGAATATGGATTTCTGCTGCTGGAAGATCTGGGTGATGATCTGTTTGCACGCGTCCTTAAAAAAGACCCGTCCAAAGAACGCCTTTTGTACGAGGCCGCGACAGACGTGCTGCTGCACCTGCATCAGGCGCCAATATTATCACTACCGTCTTACGATCCAGCCCTGATGACGGACCTGGCGGCACTGGCGCTTACGAAATACGCCGCTGGCATTCAGGGCAATGTTGATCAGGGCGTTCTGGACCGGTTCGAACTTCGGTTTGCAGATATTTTGCACCGCGAAACCTCTGGGGACAAAGTTGTCATTCAAAGGGACTATCACGCAGAAAACCTTCTGTGGCTGCCCAAGCGCGACGGTATAAGGCGCGTCGGATTGCTGGATTTCCAATTGGCCATGCTGGGGCACCCCGCCTATGATCTGGTGTCCTTGCTTCAGGACATTCGCCGCGATGTTTCGGTCGGAACAGAAATGCAGATGATCAACCGCTATATTGCAGGGTCAGGTATGGACGATCACGAATTTCGTACCGCGTACAGCGTATTGGGCGCGCAGCGAAATCTTCGCATCCTTGGCGGTTTTTCGCGGCTGGCAACCGACTACGGCAAGCCGCAATATCTGGACATGATCCCGGCGGTCTGGTCGCACCTCATGAGGGATCTGGAACACCCTGCCCTTGTTTCGGTGGCCTCGCTGCTGCACGACGCTCTGCCCCGACCAACACCTCAGAATTTGGCCAGGCTGAGGCCCCAATGACCGGATCACCCTTTGCCGTAATGTTGTTTGCCGCCGGGTTTGGCACCCGTATGGGCGCGTTGACCAAGGACCGACCCAAACCGCTGATCGAAGTGTCCGGGCGCGCCCTGATCGACCACGCGCTGGATCTTGTCGACAACCTTGGCCCTGTTCGCACAGTGGCAAACGTGCATTACCACGCCGATCAGCTCGACGCGCATCTCAGGCCCAAAGGCATTCTGATATCGCTGGAAGAGCCGGAGATTTTGGAAACCGGCGGCGGGTTGCGCGCAGCCCTGCCATTGCTGGGCACCGACCCTGTGTTCACACTGAATACCGACGCAATCTGGTCCGGCCCAAATCCATTGATGCTGCTGCAAAACGCATGGGACCCGTCCCGCATGGATGCGCTTTTGATGTGTGTTCCGACTGCGCAGGCCATTGGTCACGACAGGCCGGGTGATTTTACCGCCGATCAGGTGGGGCGGATCACGCGTGGGCCCGGCTTGGTTTACGGGGGCGCGCAGATCCTCAAGACACAAGGGTTGCACGCCATTTCGCAACCGGCGTTTTCGTTGAACCTGCTTTGGAACCAGATGCACGATCAGGGGCGTTTGTTCGGCATCGAGTATCCCGGTCGCTGGTGTGATGTGGGCCACCCCGATGGGATCGCTCTGGCCGAGGATTTGCTGGCAGATGTTTGACCCCGGACCCCTGCCCCGAGTCTTCGCCGTCCCGCCCGGTACGGATTTCCCCAAGGCGTTGGTCGACGGCCTGAGGCGGCGTTGTTCAGGCCCGCCCGAGGCTTTGGCGCGGGTGGGGCTGGTGTTGAACACGCGGCGTATGGAACGGCGCGTACGTGATCTGTTCAATCAGGGGCCACCATGCCTGCTGCCCCGCATCACGCTGTTAACCGATCTGGGGGACAGCGCTGATCTGGCGCATATTCCACCTGCCATCCCGCCCCTTCGGCGGCGTTTGGAATTGTCTCAGCTGGTGGCCAAATTGTTGGAACAACAACCGGATTTGGCCGCGCGGTCATCGGTTTTTGACCTGTCCGACAGTCTGGCGGCGCTGATCGACGAAATGCAGGGCGAAGGTGTGTCACCGGACACGATCCGGGGGCTGGATGTCAGCGACATGTCCGGCCATTGGGCGCGGGCTCAGACCTTTATCGGTATCGCAGATCATTTCATTGACACGGGCTCGCAGGTGATGGACGCGCAGGCCCGCCAACGTCGCGTGGTCGAAAACCTGATCACCCGCTGGCAAACCGATCCCCCCCTGCATCCGGTTATTCTGGCCGGGTCGACCGGTTCGCGCGGCACCACGCTGATGCTGATGGATGCCGTCGCGCGCTTGCCGCAAGGGGCGCTGGTACTGCCCGGTTACGATTTCGACCAGCCGGATCACGTTTGGGAAGGGTTGGATGATGCGTTGACTTCGGAAGATCATCCGCAATACCGGTTTCGCAAGCTGATGCGCGGGCTGGGCCTGTCACCCGGTCAGATTACTCCATGGACAGACCTGAACGCCCCCTCGCCTGCCCGTAACCGTCTGGTTTCCCTGGCTTTGCGCCCAGCCCCGATCACCGATGCCTGGATGAGCGAAGGCCCGAAACTGGCTGATCTACTCGGCGCAACCAAAGACCTGACACTGATCGAGGCGCAATCACCGCGGGACGAGGCTTTGGCCATTGCCCTGCGCCTGCGACAAGCTGCCGAAACCGGTCAGACCGCCGCCCTGATTACGCCGGATCGCATGTTGACCCGTCAGGTAAGCGCCGCGCTGGATCGGTGGAACATTCTGGCAGATGACAGCGCCGGTCTGCCGCTGCAACTCTCGCCCCCGGGCCGGTTTCTGCGACATGTGGCTGGTCTGTTCACGCGCCGTCTGGAGGGCGAGGCGCTGCTTACCTTGCTAAAGCACCCTTTGTGCCATGACGGCAGTGAACGCGGTAAACATTTGCTGCACACGCGTGATCTGGAACTGGATCTGCGCCGCAATGGCCCACCATTTCCGGATGGCACCAGCCTCACCGCATTTGCAGTACGCAAAGAAGCCCCCGAAAGCTGGGTCCATTGGGTTGTTCACCACTTCTGCGATCAGCAGATCAGTGGCGAGTTGGCGCTTTCCGACTGGGTAGATCGGCTCACAACACTGGCCGAGGCGATCTCGGCTGGCAGCGCAGGTGAAACCGGCACGCTGTGGGACAAGAACGCGGGTCAAAAGGCGCTGGCAGTGCTGAATTCTCTCAGGGATGAGGCGCAACATGGCGGGCCGATGACAGCCCATGATTTTGCCAATCTTCTGGGCGCGCTGCTTGCCGGGGAAGAGGTCCGCGACCGCGATGCGCCGCATCCGCATATCATGATCTGGGGCACACTCGAAGCGAGGGTACAAGGTGCAGACCTGTTGATCCTTGGCGGATTGAATGAAGGCAGTTGGCCAGGGGCGCCGGCGCCCGACCCCTGGCTGAACCGACAGATGCGCGACAGGGCGGGCCTGTTATTGCCTGAACGCCGGATCGGCCTGTCGGCGCATGACTTTCAACAGGCCATCGGCGCGCCCGAGGTCTGGCTAACCCGCGCAACCCGCTCGGATGATGCGGAAATGGTGCCGTCTCGTTGGGTGAACCGGCTGACAAACCTGTTGCAGGGTCTGCCTGAGCAGGGTGGCCCCCAAGCGCTGGCCGAAATGCGCGCCCGTGGCCAAAACTGGCTGAACTGGTCCGAGGCTCTGGAAGACACGCCGCGCATTGACCCCGCGCCACGCCCATCCCCGCGCCCGCCAGTTGTCGCGCGTCCGCGTCACCTGTCAGTAACGGAAATCAAGCGACTGATCCGCGATCCCTATGCCATTTACGCCAAGCATGTGCTGCGGTTGAAACCTCTCGATCCGCTTGTCCAGGCACCCGACGCGTTGCTGCGGGGGATCGTGATCCACGAAATCCTCGAACATTTCGTCAAGGATAGCGTGCTCGACAACGCCTTGCTGACGCGTGAGAATTTTCTGAAACGCGCGCACACATTACTGGAGCAGCATGTCGCCTGGCCCACGGCGCGACATCTGTGGCTGGCGCGGCTGGAACGGATCGCAGACGACTTTATCAGCGCTGAACTTTCGCGCCGGGGTGACGGTGGGCCAGTGGCCTTTGAAGCGGCGATGAAGCTGGTGCTGAACCCGTTGGACTTCACCATCACAGGGCGCGCTGACCGGATCGATCACAACAGCCGGGGGGCCTTGCGGATCATCGACTATAAAACCGGCGCGCCTCCAACAGAAAGCCAGCAATCCAAATTCGACAAGCAATTGCTGATCGAGGCCGCAATGGCCGAGCAGGGCGGTATCGAGGGGCTTGACCCGATGGCGGTGGCAGAGGCCATCTTCATCGGTATGGGTGGTGCCTATAATGAGGTGCCCGCGCCGCTGCTGAAAGAACCCGCCGACAAGGTTTTGACCGAGCTGAAAGAGTTGATATCAGCCTATTTAGAGTCTGATCAGGGGTATTCGTCCCGCCGAATGCTGCACAAAGATACGGATATCGGTGACTATGATCATCTTGCCCGGTTCGGCGAGTGGGACCGGACAGCCGAAACGCGCCCCGAGGATCTGACATGAGCGCGCGCAACGAAGCAACCGAACGGCAGGTGCAGGCCTCGCGACCCGATGCCTCGACCTGGCTGGCCGCCAATGCAGGGTCAGGGAAGACACGGGTTTTGACCGATCGGGTGGCGCGCCTGCTGCTGGGTGGCGTCCAGCCACAACACATTCTTTGCCTGACCTATACCAAAGCTGCTGCCAGCGAGATGCAGAACCGATTGTTTGACCGTCTTGGCAAATGGGCAATGCTTGAAGATGCCAGGCTGCAAAAGGACCTGGCCGAACTGGGCGTGACCGGCGCCATCGATTCAGACCGGTTGGCACAAGCGCGCACCCTGTTTGCCCGCGCCATTGAGACGCCGGGCGGCTTGAAAATCCAGACAATTCACTCTTTCTGCGCCTCGTTGCTGCGTCGTTTCCCGCTCGAGGCCGGAGTCAGCCCGCAGTTTTCGGAAATGGAAGACCGGGCGGCAGCTTTGCTGAGGGAAGAAATTGTTGAAGATTTCGCGGAAGGCCCGCAGGCACGGCTGATCGAAGACGTGGCCCGGTTTGTCACCGATTCAGGCTTTGACAAGCTGACTGCGGCGATCGCCCAAAAGCGCAACCTGTTCGCGCAACAACTGGATTGGTCTGATCTGTTGCAACGCTTCGAGCTGCCCTCGCATTTTAGCGATAATGCGTTGTTCCAAAGCGTTTTTTTGGGTGGTGAGGTTGAGCTGATCCAGTCAATGTTGCCCCTATTGCTCGAAAGTGGCGGCAATAATGCCAAGGCAGCGGCAAGGCTGGCAGGGTTTACCGAAGCACGATTGGCTCACTTGCCCATGCTGGAAGACGTGCTGCTGACCGGAAAAGGCGCAAAAGAACCGTTCACCGCCAAGATCAACGGCTTTCCCACCAAGCCCCTTCGCGAAGGTGCGCTGGCGGACCGGATGCCTCAACTCGAAGCTCTCATGCTGCGGGTCGAAGCTGCGCGTGAACGCCGACTGGCGCTGATTGCTGCCCAGAAAACCGCCGTTTTGCACCGCTTTGCCGCTGCATTCCTACCGGAATATGAGCGCTGCAAGCAGTTGCGGGGGTGGCTGGATTTCGACGATCTAATCCTGCGCGCACGTCAGGTTCTGAATGACCCGGCGGTGGCTGAATGGGTGCTGTACCGTCTGGACGGGGGTATCGACCACATTCTTGTCGACGAAGCGCAGGACACCAGCCCCGATCAATGGGATGTGGTGGAAAAACTGGCTCAGGAATTCACTAGCGGGGAAGGGGCCCGATCAGGGGTCGAGCGCACTATCTTTGTTGTCGGCGATAAAAAACAATCGATCTATTCCTTTCAGGGCGCCGACCCGCAAGCCTTTGACCGTATGCAGGAAGAGTTTGACCGGAAACTCTCTGATTCAGGCTCTAAACTGTGGGATTCGACGCTGGAATATTCATTCCGATCCTCCAGCGCGATCTTGTCTCTGGTCGACACGCTTTTTGAAAACCGCGCCGATGCAGGATTTCAGAAGGAAAGTCAGCACCGCGCCTTCAAATCCGATTTGCCCGGTCGGGTTGATCTTTGGCCCGTCGTCGAGAAAGTCGAGGACGCGGAGGAGGGGGATTGGACCGATCCGGTGGACCGGCCCGGATCACGGCACCATACCGTTATTCTGGCCGAACGGGTGGCTGCGTCGATCAAAAAAATGATCGATGACGGCGAAACTATACCTGAAGACGGGGACACACAGGGCCAGTTTGTTCGACGCAAAGTTCAGCCCGGTGATTTTCTGATCCTTGTGCAACGCCGGTCTGACCTGTTCGCCGAGATCATCCGCGCCTGCAAGGTTGCCGGGCTTCCCATCGCCGGGGCGGACCGGCTGAAAGTGGGTGCCGAACTTGCGGTCAAGGATCTGGCTGCGCTGCTTAGCTTTCTGGCGACGCCCGAAGACAGCCTGTCGCTGGCGACAGTTCTGAAATCCCCACTGTTCGGATGGTCCGAGCAGCAGCTTTTCGATCTTGCCCATCGGCGGGAGGAGCAATTCCTGTGGGCTGCTTTGCGCAGACGCGCCGACGATTTCCCCAAAACTCTGGCCGTTCTGAACGATCTGCGCAGTCAGATCGACTTTCTGCGCCCCTATGACCTGATTGAACGCATTCTGACCCGACACGACGGGCGACGAAACCTGTTGGGCCGACTGGGACCCGAGGCTGAGGACGGTATCAATGCCCTGCTATCGCAGGCGTTAGCCTACGAGCGGACGGATATCCCCAGCCTGACTGGATTTCTGGTCTGGATGCAGACCGACGATCTGGAGATCAAACGACAGATGAGCGGGGTCGGAAATATGATCCGGGTGATGACGGTGCACGGCTCGAAGGGGTTGGAGGCTCCGATCGTCATTCTGCCTGATACCGGCAAACGCCAGCCGCCACGCGACGCCGAAATCATGGTGGCAGACGGGACTCCCCTGTGGAAGGTTTCGGCAGACCAATCGCCGAACCTGATCACTCGCGCCCGGACAGAGGCGCGCACCCGCGAGGAAAATGAACGGCTTCGCTTGCTTTATGTGGCTCTAACAAGGGCTGAAAAGTGGCTGATCGTGGCAGCGGCAGGTGATTTGGGTAAAGATGGCAACAGCTGGTACCAGATGGTAGAAGCAGCGATGGAAAGGGCCGGGGCAACGCAACTGCCTGGTTCAGATACACGTCGGCTGTCCCATGGCGACTGGGATGGGTTTCCACTGGTTGAGCTGTCACGCGCATCGGCTAAACATTCAGATCTACCTGATATGTTCCTGCACCCTGCACCTGAACCGGTTGTACCTGCGGCCACCATCAGCCCTTCGGATCTGGGTGGGGCCAAGGCGTTGCCAGGTGACGCTGGTCTGGATGAAGACGCTGCCAAACTGCGCGGAACCCGCGTGCACCTGCTGCTTGAGCATCTGCCCAAAGTCACGCAGGACCACTGGCCAGAGCTTTGCGCCCGCCTGCTGCCCGGCATGGGGCAAGAGGATCAGAACGCATTGCTGACCGAAGTCACAGGCGTGCTGACATCCGAAAGCCTGCGACACATTTTCACGCCGGACACATTGGCCGAAGTACCTGTAACTGCCGACCTGCGCGGGCAGCGAATGTATGGGATTGTCGACCGCCTGATCGTGACGGACACCGAAGTCCATGTAATTGATTTCAAATCAAATGCCACCGTTCCGAACCGGGTCGAAGATTGCCCCGAAGGGTTGCTTCGCCAAATGGGCGCGTATGCGCAGGCCCTGTCGCAGATCTATCCAGACCATAAGATACGCACCGCAATCCTTTGGACAAGAACGGCAAATCTTATGTGGTTGCCACACGATCTTGTGACGGATGCCGTGGCCTGCACCCAGATATCTTGACCTTGCCTACTGCCACCCCTACCTTCACAGCCCAAGCGCATTTCATTCAGGAGACATAATATGTCGACCGTAGCCGTCACCGACGAAACCTTTGACGCCGAAGTCAAGAACTCGGACGTTCCAGTTGTAGTGGATTTCTGGGCCGAATGGTGCGGACCCTGTAAGCAGATTGGTCCGGCACTGGAAGAGCTGGCCGCCGAATATGGCGGCAAGGTCAAGATCGCCAAGGTGGACGTGGACAACAACCCGAACTCTGCCGCCGCCATGGGCGTGCGCGGCATCCCGGCGCTGTTCATCTTTAAGGACGGTCAGGTTGTATCGAACCGCGCAGGCGCTGCCCCCAAAGCCGCGCTGCAAAGCTGGATCGACGAATCCATCTGATCTGGCGATAACGGATTGTTCGAAAGGCGTCTCAGATTGGGGCGCCTTTTTTGTTGAAACGGCGGGGAAACCAATGGCAAAAACGCGCGTTCTTGTAGAATTCGGGATGGGCACATCCCTGCGCCGGATGGACTATACCGAGTCGTCGCTGCGGGCGATCAGGGACGCGCTGTGGCACAACTCGGTCAATATGGCCGAACTTTTTGGTTTCCCGAAAGAGGCGATGATCATTGATGCCGAGATCGGCGTGCAGCAGCCGGATCAAGTGGATACCGACGCCCTCAAAGCCGTTTTCCCTTATGGTCAGCCCAACATTACCGTCGCAAAAGGTGGGTTGGACATCGAAAAACCGAATGGTGACGGCCACACGGTGATAGCCAACGCTGCACTGATCGTTTCTTTCAACATGGACCCGGCGCAATGAGTGAAAAGCGGATCATCCTGGAAATGGGCACTGGTAATGACCTTTATGGTCAGGATTATACCAAAGCAGCCCGCCGCGCGGTACAGGACGCGCTGCATCATTCATCCATCACGCTGTTTTCAAAGCTGGGGATCGATCACAACGAAATGCGCGTGCTTGTGACAATCGGCGTTCAGAATCCGGAACAGGTGAATTGTGAATTGGTTGCTGCCGACATGCCGCGCGGCCGAGCCGAGGTTCGCGCGGTCAAAGGTGGTCTGGATGTAGCTGATGAAGAAGCTGGCACTCTGCACGTCATTGCAACTGCCGCGGTCGAAGCTTTTTTACCCGATCTTGCCGGGAAATACATCCAGAGTTGAGCAACGAAAAAGCCGCTCGGAAATCCGGGCGGCTGGTTCGGTTTGATGATCCGTCGGTTGGATTAGATTTTTGCGATATCCGCGCGGCTCAGACCGATATCGTCCAGCTGCGTGTCGCTGAGTTCCGACAGAAGGTTACGTGTTTTACGTGCTTCATTCCATGCGACAACACTGTCGAATGCATTGATGAAAACGTCCGCCACGTGCAGGATGGTAGCTGCTCCGAGCGGCGCATGAATATTAGCTGTGGTTGCCATGTGCGCAGTCCTTATTGAAGAAACAGCCGACCCGTCGTCGGTTGTGAGCCTCATCTAGTACCGCTTGGCCGGACTCACAATTGCTGGTCCGGTAACCCCGAATTGCATTTTTTGCATATCTTTTGGGCAGTTTGGCAATGGGTTGCGCCAACAACCGGTCCGGCCCATATATACCGCCAGCAAAAGCGGAGACGATCATGGCAGATAACGACTTTCCCGGTTGGCACGGCACAACGATTATCGGCGTCAAGAAGGACGGTCATGTCGTCATTGCCGGCGACGGTCAGGTGAGTCTGGGTCAGACCGTGATCAAGGGCACCGCGCGCAAGGTGCGCCGCCTGTCTCCCGGAGGGTTCGAGATCGTGGCAGGTTTTGCCGGATCGACAGCGGATGCCTTCACGTTGCTGGAACGGCTGGAAGCCAAGCTTGAAGCTACGCCCGGCCAACTGGCCCGCGCCTCGGTTGAACTCGCCAAGGACTGGCGCACAGACAAGTATCTGCAAAAACTTGAGGCGATGCTGATCGTGACAGACGGCAAGGATCTGCTTGTCATCACCGGGGCAGGGGATGTTCTGGAACCCGAACACAATGTGGCTGCCATCGGGTCGGGAGGCAACTTCGCTCTGGCCGCCGCGCGTGCCATGATGGACAGCGACAGATCCGCAGAGGACATCGCCCGGCAATCCATGGCCATCGCAGCAGATATCTGCGTCTATACCAATGGCAACCTGACGGTTGAGACGATCTCAGGCTAAAAGCGCTTTGATCTCTTTGCCTTTCCATCGACGGTGCATACCGATCAACCCCAGGACCGCCGCTACGATCACGATGTAATAGGGCACGCGGATATCGATGCTCATCAATCCGCCACCGATCAGTGACATGATCCCGCCCGCAAGGCAGAACACGGCAGTGGCCACGCCCATGGCCCAGCCCTGATCCGCCTCGCTGACGCTTGAGGAGAACAGGCCCAACAGCGTTGGATAGGCGACCCCGAACAGGAAATAGAAGAAAAACACCGGGACATAGCTGAATACACCGCTTGGGCTGAAGGCAAAGGCAAACCCGCAAATGACCATCACCACAAGCGACGTGTAAATGATCGCGTGTTTGCTGAACCTTTCCTGGGCAGGCTTCACCAGGAATGTACTGGAAAAGGCCAGCGCCACTCCGATGACCACCATCGCCACGCTGCCCCCGATGACCCCATACCCGAATGCGCTGGTTAGGAAATTGTCGACAAACACGTAGAATGTGACATTGGCGATCATGAAAAACGAATAGACCGGCAGGATTTTCAGAACCAGCGGGTGTTCGCCAACTGCGATCAGGCTGTCGGTAATATCGCGTGGACGAAACACAAAGGGCTCGCGCTTGGTTCGGGTGTCCTTGAAAAAGAGCAGCACCAGAAATATCGCCACCAGAACCAACACGAACGCGCCATAGAACGGGGTTTTCAACGTGGCAAAGCCGCCAAATAACGCCGAATCCGACAAAACCGCGCCTATGATCGGCCCGCCGACAAGGCCAAAGCTAACACCAGTCACGATGTAGCCCATGTTTCGGTCCCGGTCAGACGCGTCGGTGCTGCCATCGATCATCGCCGCCTGCGCGATGGGCTGATTACCCGCAGTGAACCCGGTAATCGAACGGCCAACGATCAGCAGAAGCAGGTTATTGAGATAAAGCGCCACAATGGTCAACGCATATCCGGCCAGCGCGCCCCCAAGGCAGACCAGCAATGCATTCTTTCGCCCAATCGAGTCAGACACTTTCGAGACATAAACAACGCCCAGAAACCACGACAGGAAAAAGCATCCGATCACCAGACCATAATAAAAATGCCTGCGGCCGACAGGCGTGCTTTCCGGCAGGAAACCGGAGCTCGTTTCCATGATCAGCGAATTGATGATGGGAAAGACCAGACCTTGTCCGATCAGGTCCACGAACACCACGAACAGCAGGGTGATCTTGGCAATTTTCGTCATACAACTCGCCCCGTGCTCAAATGCTTTGGGGCGAGTGTAGCAGATATGCGCCGTGTCAGCTAACGACGGATTAGAGGCCGGATGATCCGGCCTCTGTCGTTCAGATTATTTAAGCGACGCAACACCCAGCGGGACGCCAGCGACCTCACACCAGATGTAAACTTCGTTGTAGCCCGAGATGTCCATAGTTGGAGGCACCGCATAAGATTGCTTGCCTTTCAAATTCAGCAGTGCACCCAGCTTAGATGACGGGTCGTATTCGCCATCCTTACCGAATGCCACACGCGGGTCGGGGCCACCGTCCAACGAAAAGTCGTTGCCTAATTCAACGATATAACGATCGCCATCCTTTTTTACTTTGACCGAGCCGCTGGTTTCGTGCTTCGAGCGCCCCTCGAAATGACCCTTTTTCTTGTCACCCCCGGCCAAAGCCGCATTGGTGCCGACCAGAGTCAGAGCCGCGCCAGTGGCAGCCGCGTTCAGAAAAAGTGAACGACGAGTCATCATTTTACGTTCTCCATTAGATAAGTGCGGGCGACTTTGCCCGTTGACGCAGACTATGCGCAGCAAATATCTGTGTGGCGATTCACATCACCTCGAATTTCCGTGTTCGGTTCGTGTGTTGGCGTGAGTTTTTTGTGATCAGCTTGTGTTTTCGCAGCTTATGATTAGGTTCCGGTGCGAAACAAACGGATAGAACACATATGACCGACCTGACCCCGCGCGAGATTGTCTCGGAACTGGATCGTTTCATTATCGGGCAAAAGGATGCCAAGCGCGCCGTGGCCGTTGCACTGCGCAACCGCTGGCGCCGCAAGCAGTTGCCGGACGATATTCGCGAAGAGGTGTATCCAAAGAACATCCTGATGATCGGCCCCACCGGTGTCGGCAAAACCGAGATCAGCCGCCGTCTGGCCAAGCTTGCGCGCGCACCCTTTATCAAGGTCGAAGCCACGAAGTTCACCGAGGTTGGCTATGTCGGTCGCGACGTGGAACAGATCATCCGCGATCTGGCCGATGCCGCCATTCTGCAAACTCGGGAATTCATGCGCGAAGATGTCAAGGCCAAAGCCTATCAGGCCGCCGAAGACCGCGTGATTGACGCCATCGCTGGTACGGATGCCCGTGAAGGCACACGAGAGATGTTCCGCAAAAAGCTCAAGTCGGGTGAGCTGGATGAGACGGTCATTGAACTGGACGTCGCGGACAGTTCAAACCCAATGCCGATGTTCGATATTCCGGGACAGCCTGGCGGTCAGATGGGGATGATGAATCTGGGCGATATCTTCGGTAAGGCGTTTGCCGGGCGCACTGTTAGAAAACGTCTGACTGTCGCCGAAAGCTATGAGGTTCTGATCGGGGAAGAGGCCGACAAGCTGCTGGACGATGAGACGGTCACCCGCACCGCATTGGAATCGGTGGAGCAGAACGGCATCGTTTTTCTGGACGAGATTGACAAGGTCTGTGCCCGCACAGAAGCGCGTGGTGGTGATGTAAGTCGTGAAGGGGTGCAGCGCGACCTGCTGCCTCTGATCGAAGGCACAACCGTCTCGACAAAGCACGGTCCTGTTAAAACCGACCACATCCTGTTCATCGCATCCGGTGCGTTCCATATCGCCAAACCATCAGACCTTCTGCCCGAATTGCAGGGTCGTCTGCCCATCCGGGTAGAGCTGCGCGCGCTGACCGAGGAAGACTTCGTGCGTATCCTGACCGAAACCGACAACGCATTGACCCGTCAGTACACGGCCCTCATGGCCACCGAAGAGGTTACGGTTGGGTTTACCGAGGATGGTATTGCCGCCCTGGCGCGGATCGCAGCCGACGTGAATCAAAGCGTTGAAAACATTGGTGCGCGGCGGCTTTACACCGTCATGGAACGGGTCTTTGAAGAGCTGTCATTCACCGCACCAGACAGGGCCGGAACGGAAATAACGGTCGATGCGCAATTCGTGAACGACAATCTGGGCGAATTGACCAAGTCGGCGGATTTGAGCCGTTACGTTTTGTAGCAGCTCGGATCCGATACTGCCGCTTTTCCCGTTTCTTTACTCCGCTCTTTCGTTCCAAACAAAGCGTTTTTCTATTCACGTGATTGCATTTTTGGCCACCAGCAAGGAATGGACAATCAGAAGTTCAGCAAAGAGCCCCGTCAAGAAAGTCGCCAAAGCCATCAGACGCAAAACTCGACAAAAGAGCTTACCCATTCAACTTGTTCGCGCGGTCAGTTAACTACGCTCTGAAAATTTCGAATCGAAGTCACATTTCAGATACGTGCGGCAAATCCAAAACGTTTGCAACAGACGGTTGAGGTTAGGTGTTATGGAGATTGAGCGGACGGGGTTGTCGGGTGTGTTGGTTATTCGCCCGCAGCGGCATGGGGATTTGCGGGGGTTTTTTTCTGAAAGCTGGAACAAGGCGCGGCTGGAAGAGGCTGGGGTTGTGTTGCCGGAGTTTGTGCAGGACAACCATTCGTTGTCGTCCGCGGTGGGGACATTGCGCGGC
>NZ_JBXWQZ010000059.1:0-28152 GCF_059612645.1 Ruegeria sp. YKSF131
GTTGCGGGGGAGGCGGCGCAGATTGAAAATCTGCCAGACGGTATCTACGACGCCCCTCACCCGCTGACCAAAGCGGAACGCCGGATCATGGTCGAGCTTGCGCAGAAATGGCCGGATCGGCCAGCCACCACTTGCCGGATCATCCGACATGTGCCCGCGCGAACGCCTTTGCCTCTGATGGCGGCACAGGCAACCGGGAATTTCGAACTGCGTAGCGGGGCGGTGGTTTCAAAGATAGAAACCGATGCACAGACGGGCCTGGCAACTGGCGTCCGGTACATCGACGCGGCCAGCGGTCAGGAACACACCGTGACGGCGCGGGTGATTGCGGTTTGCGCCTCGACCATTGAATCTGTGCGGCTTCTACTGAATTCTCACGGGCCACGACATGAGCGGGGGCTGGGTAATTCATCGGGCAATCTGGGTCGCTACCTGTCGGATCATCTGATGGTTTTCCGGGCGGGCACCCTGCCTGAAATCGAAGGTCTGGGGCCGGATCATGATCCGTATGATTTCGGTGCCCAGTCCGGCATTTATATTCCCGGTTTCCGTAACCGTGGGGGCCATGAGGATTGTGGGTTCCTGCGCAGCTATTCTTTGCTGGGGTCCGTTGGGCGGATCGAGCCCGGCTGGTTTTTCATGGCAATCGGAGAGGTTCTGCCGCGTGCTGAAAACCGGGTGGAGCTTGACCCAACCAAACGCGATACTTGGGGCATCCCCGCGCCAAAGGTCACGCTGCGCCATTCCGATAATGAACGTGCAATGGTGCAGGACATGAAAGACACGCTGAAGGACGTGTCACAGACCTTTGGTCTGCCCGATGACCTGCTGGGGCGTGAAAGCCTGATATCGAAACTGGCCTATAAAATGGCCGGGCCGCTGGTCTATACCCCCGACGGAGCCTTGCAGCCGGGGTCGTCGATCCACGAAACCGGAGGGGCATGTATGGGTGATGACCCTGCCCGGCATGTGCTGAACAAAGAGCTGGAAGTCTATGATTGCCCCAATGTCCATGTCACGGATTCGGCGTCGTTTCCGACCAATCCATTCCAGAACCCGGGCCTGACCATCATGGCCTTGTCCGCCCGTGCGGGCGCGCGGATCGCCGAGAAAATAGCAACAGAACGCGCGCGCAGTATTTGACGGAGGAACAGGCGTCAGCCGCGTAACCGTCCAACCAGATCGTAATAGGTTTTTTCAAACTGATGATGCACCCAATCCGGGTCGAACCGATCTTCCCTGCTGCGTCTCAGGGCGTTTTTCGCAAGGGTTTTCCGGTGCCCTTCGTCTGACAGGACATCTGCAACAGCCGTGCAGATCGCAGCGACATCACCGATAGGCACCACTGCACCGACGCTGTTGTCGATCAGTTCGACCACGCCGGAACAGGCGGTGGCCACGGCGGGTGTTCCGGCCTGAAACGCCTCAGCGATGGTGAAAGGCAACGCCTCCCACCGAGAGGTCAGCAGGAATAGATCAGCCGCCCGAAGATGACGGATCGGTTTGTCTGTTCGGCCGATGAATTGTAGGTGCTTGCCAACACCTTTTTCCTGCGCCAGAGCATGCAGTTTTACCTCATCCGGCCCGTCGCCGGCGACGACAAAGCGATAGCCGGGGTGGGTCTGTTTCATCCGGGCGACACAATCGATCAGGATATCGATCCCCTTCTGCGGTTGCAGACGGGCCAGCGTTAGGATCACCCGCTCGCCATCCCCAAGCAGCTTGGCTCGCAATTCGGCGATATCCTCCGCGCTGTCCTCGGGCGGAGGCGAGACGCCCAAGCCGATCACTTTTAACTTTTCCTTTGGCACGTTGCCGATGGTCGCCAGATCCTCGGCCGAGCGATGACTGGGCGTAATTACCAGGTCGCATTTGCTGGCAATCCGGCCAAAGGCGGCAATCCGCTCGGGTTCCGATCCGTGATAGGTGACGGCAACCGGAATCCGCCGCCCGGTTCGGGCCAGATTGGCAACCAGCGCAGGGGCGGATTCATGGCAATGGATCAGATCGACCGGATTGTTTGCCAGCCAATGCCGCAACCTCCAGGCGGCGCTGGCCGTATGGCGCAGCCGGTTGGCGATGCTGCCGCCGTCGCCCGCGACATAGCGGGTGGGCAGGTCCAGAAATCCGGCGCCCCGATCCGGACCCGCCCAGATATCGGCGGTGCCCGCCAGCGTGATGCGATGGTTCCTTGCCTCCAGCCAGTCGCTCAGCCCGAGGATATGCCGGGTGATGCCGCCCATGCCAAACTGGGAACCCATTTCGACAACATGGAGGGGATTTGAAGAAGGGGCGGTCTGCATTTTTGTGTAGGTCTGAGCCAAATTTCTTAACAATCGGGCAATCATAACACGCGCATGGTATTTGCCCATGTCATGAAGGCGGATCACGGCAGCTTGCAATCATCTGAAGCAAGCCCGCAACACCGGGCGCGAACCGGGCAACTGCGTGGCTTGTGTCTTTCGATTGTGACGAGGATCGTGTTTGATACCGGAAAGTTATTGGTAATCTGGTACAATTCGCATGCAGTCGTTACGCATTCTGATGTTCACCACATTTTACCCGCCATACTCCTTTGGCGGTGATGCCATTGGCATTCAGCGCATGGCTCGGGCGTTGGTGGCGCGCGGTCATGATGTGACGGTGGTGCATGACGAAGACAGCTATCTGATCCTGGGCGGCAAACCACAGCCAGAAGGTGCCCCGGACGGGGTCCGGCGGATCGGGTTGCGCAGTCGCAATGGCATGATGTCGAACCTGCTGACCCAGCAGCTTGGCCGCCCGGTTGTCCATGCCGCCCGCATCCGCGAGATACTGGCCGAGCGGAAACCGGATATCATCTGGAACAACAATACTTCGCTGATCGGCGGACCCGGCCTGTTGCCGATGGGCGAAGGGCTGAAGATCTATGAGGCGCATGAGCACTGGCTGGTCTGTCCCACGCATGTGCTGTGGCGGCACGGGCGCGAGCTGTGCGATGACCGCCAGTGCCTGCGCTGCGTGCTGAACTACAAACGCCCGCCGCAGCTGTGGCGCTATACCGGCGCGCTGGACCGGGCATTGGATCACATGGACCTGATCATCGCCAAAAGCGAATTCAGTCGGGCCAAGCATCGCGAGTTCGGCCTGCGGCAGGAGATGCAGGTGCTGCCCTATTTCCTGCCCGATCTGGATCAGGACGCCTTGCCGGAACCGGCAGCACACGAACGCCCCTATTTCCTGTTTGTCGGACGGCTGGAAAAAATCAAAGGGTTGCAGGATGTGTTCCCGGCCTTTGATCGTTATCCGGATGCCGATCTGCTGATCCTCGGAGATGGCGATTACGCGGATGAGCTGAAGGCACAAGCCGCAGGCAATGACCGGATCAAATTCCTGGGCCGCAAGACACCTGACGAGTTGAATGCCTATTATCGCGGCGCACTTGGATTGATTGTGCCTTCTGTCTGTTACGAGACATTCGGCATCATCCTGATCGAAAGCTTCCGGCTGGGTACACCGGTGATTGCCCGGCGGCTGGGCCCGTTCCCCGAGATCGTCAAGCGGGCCGGCGGCGGTGAGCTGTTCGAGACCGAGGATGAACTGATTGCAGCGATGCGCGATCTGCAACATCAGCCCGGCCGGCGCGAAGTGCAGGGGACCGCTGCGCGCAAGGCGTTTCTGGATATCTGGCACGAAACCCGGGTGCTTGAGGCGTATGGAGCAGCATTGGCCCGTGCGGCACACGGCAAAGGCAACCGCGCGTTGGGCGCGGCGTTGGAGGCCGGGGCGTTTGAGTTTGGGGCGATGAATCAAATGCCCACCGGGCTTGCGTGCACGCAGGAAGGATTTTCAAATGGCGTACGGTAGAACTTTGGGCAGATCAGAGAGGGATTCATTTGTGAGAGGAATGCTCCGATGGGTGCTGCGACTGTTCTGGGCCATCCTGTCTGGTGTGCTGGTGATCTTCGCGCTGCTGGCTGGCTTTCTTCTGCTGCTTGTGATTGCGAACACAGCGCTGCGAGATCTTGAGGTTACAATGCGGGCAACCACAGAACAGGAGCAATTGCCTGAACCCAATCTGTCAGGCTTGCAACGGGCGGCGCTTTTCGCAACGGCGCAGTTTCTTCCGTTGCATCAACCGGGATTTCAGATGGTCACGCCTGGCCGGATTTTCCGGGATTGCGTGGACTGCCCGGAAATGGTTGAGGTTCCCAAAGGGTATTTCCTGCTAGGTTCTCCGATTTTCGAAGAGGGGAGATATGCGCATCTGTTTAGTCACACACCTCTTCGGGCACAGTTGAAGTTGGCAAATCGGGAAGGTCCGCGGCGTTTGGTACGCATTCCGCGCGCATTGGCATTTTCCCGTTACGAGATCACGTATGGGCAATGGCGCCAGGCGCAGGAAGATCCGGAATGGGCGGCGATAACGGGGCAAGATCCGTATTTGCCCGATTTGGACGCAGGCTATCGCGACGACCAGCCCATGACCCTGATCGATTGGAGTGACGCGAACGCCTATGCGGATTATCTGAGCGCCAAGACCGGGCAAACCTACCGCCTGCCAACAGACGCGGAATGGGAATATGCTGCCCGGGCTGGAACTGTGACGCGGTTCCCATGGGGGAACGACATCGGAAAAAACAACGCTAACTGTATCAACTGCTCGTCTCTTTGGCCGGATCGTAAGCCGGGGCCTGTTGGTTTGCATCCACCCAACGACTTCGGTCTTTATGATATGCATGGCAATGGCTTTGAATGGGTCGAGGATTGTTATGAAGCCTATCATGATTCTGTAACGATCGATGGCTCTGCATTTGTGCGGGAAGCTTGTGAGTTTCGAACCGTTCGAGGGGGTGGTCCGTCGTCACCGGCCTGGCAGAACCGGTCTGGATTTCGGGTTGGTCCACACTATTACAATCGTGGTCATGGCCATGCCATTCGCCTTGTTCGAGAGTTGAGCTAGACGAATGGTATGGTATCAGGGGGCCAGCATTCCGATCCGGTGGGCGTTGGCCATGACCGAGAAGGTGATGGTTGTGGCCGGGATGCTGGGCAGGCATGAGGCATCGACCAGATGTACCCGTGACAGCCCTTTCGGTCGCCCCAGAATATCCGACTGCCCCGCACCAGGCGTTTTGGCCATGGGAACCGAGCCGCCCACGTGAAAGCTGGATCCCACATCGCCGGGGCGACGGGCGAAACTCAGCGGCACAAGCCCTGCCAGCTTCAGGACGTGCCCCATGCGTGCCGTGGCGCGCGCCATGATCTGTTCGGTTTCGTCATTACCTTGCACGGTCGGGGTCAGCCGCCCGTCTGCGGCCATCGTCAGATCGATCCGGGCGGAATGGGCAGAATGTAAAAACGCCTGCGCCACGACCAGCCGTTGCGCCAGCAGCCTCCATAGCGGGGCCGATCCGGGCAGTTTCGAGCCATAAGTATTGATCAGATCATGGGCATAGAACTCGTTCCAGGTATAGACCTGCGCGTGGACCAGATGCGGTGAGACCGCGGGGTCATCCAGTTCAATGAAGATCTGCGGCAGGGTGTGATAGGGCCTTCGGTCCGGGCGACGCGGCGCGCGCCAGTGGTGCAGGCTGGGCAGAAAGAAATGCTGACTGTCCTGTAGTTGCAAGCGGGCTGCGGAGTTCGGAGATGACGCCAGCATCAGCCGCGCGGTTTCCAGAACCCCGGCGGCGACAAAGATACGGTCGGCTTGCAGGGTTTCGCCGTCCTCCAGCGTGACCGTGACATGACCCGGGCGTTCATCGAACTGGCGGACAAGACCGGTGCGATAGCGGAAATCCGGATTGTGACGCAGGACGTCAAGCGTTTGCCCGGACGTATAAATCAGACCCCAGGGACAGCCATGCAGGCACTGGCCGCAATATTGGCAACCGGGTTCAACAGCCAGCCGCGCGGCACCGGCATGGGCCCCCAGTTTCGCAAGCCTCGCTGCTTGGCGATCCAGATGCGTCAGCATCCGTTCGGCTTGCGGCGATGGGGTCAGAGGGGCGCGATCCTGCATGGAAAGGGTGGGGAACAGAGTCTGTAATGCGTCCACCCGACCGCTGATGGGAAGGAATTCCGCAACCGCACGGTAATGCGGTGACAGATCGTCAATTCCGATCGGCCAGTCGGCGATATCTTCGGCGCGGTTGGGCAAAACGGCCGAGCCCCAGAGATTGGACAACCCACCCGCCGCGTGTGAGGCGCGCAATCCGATCCGGTCAGGCGATACCAGCGTTTCCGCCCCCGGCACCATGGCAAAATCCGATCCGAACCGGCGGACTTGCCCGGGTGGCGTGTCGAACTGAGGAGCTTGCCAAGCTTTTACATCATCGGCGGACCAGCTTTCGGGACCGGCCGCGGCCAGCCTGTCACGGCGGGCCTGCGCCGAGCCTTCCAGTCTGCGCCCTCCATCCAGCATCAAAACCTGCCGTCCCCGCGCCAATAGGGCCTTGGCCACGGACACGCCCGATGGCCCCGATCCGATGACCAGATCGGTCACGAGGTTGGGCCCGTCTGTGCCGGGGTATGCGGCCTCATGCGGGAACCGGGCGCTTCATCTCGGCGACGATGTCATCGATGATCTGCTGCAGCGTCCGCATTGGACGGAACCCGGTGACACGCTGCAGTTTCGAGACATCGGGCAGGCGGCGCTGCATATCTTCGAAGCCTTCGGGATAGACCGTGTCGTAAGGAACACATTGAATTTCCGAGGCAGAGCCGGTCGTTCGGATGACCTGTTCGGCCAGTTCGCGGATCGTGACCTCCTGATCGGTGCCGACATTGAACACGTCGCCGCGCGCCTCGGGCAGGGTCATCAGACGGCACATGGCCTCGACCACATCGGCGACATGGCCGAAACAGCGTGATTGTTCACCAGTGCCGTGGACCATCAGTGGCGCGTCTTCCAGTGCTGACTTGACGAAATTCGGTAGCACCATCCCATAGCGCCCGGTCTGACGCGGACCGGTGGTGTTGAAGAACCGCAGCACCGTGACCGGCAGGTCGGATTCGCGCGCATGGGCCAGTGCCAGAAACTCGTCCAGCGTCTTGGCACAGGCATAGGACCAGCGCAGATTGCGGGTGGCGCCGATGGTCAGATCGCCTTCTTCCTGAAAGGGGAAATTGGTGCTTTTGCCATAAACCTCGGAACTGGAGGCGATGAACGTATGCGTCTTGTTCACCAGCGCGGCATCCAGCACGTTCTCGGTCCCCGCCACATTGGTCAGGATCGACCGGCTGGGTTCGTCCATGATCAGCTTGACCCCGACGGCCGCCGCCAGGTGGAACACCACATCCGCCGGATCGACCAGTTCGGCGACCAGCCCCTGGTCAAGAATACTGCCTTTGACAAAAGTGAAGTCCGGGTGGTCCGCGACAGAAGCCAGATTGGACATCAGCCCGGTCGACAGATCGTCAAGGATCGTGACCCGATGCCCTTCACCGATCAGACGTTCCGTTAAATGGGAGCCTATAAACCCGGCGCCGCCGGTAATCAGAATATGCATTTGTTTGTACCAGTCACTGTGTAAGAACCAACTTTACCACGATTTTCCCTGCACCATCGCACGGATGCCGCGCATTGCCCTGCGGGCCGTCAGATAGGGCCCGCCGCGTCCGGCAAGATGCGCCTTCCAGCGGGCGATGTTGTTGAAATAGAACATCTCGAGCCGGGGCAGGTCATAGATATCATCCCCTGCTTTGGCCACGCCCAGACGGGTGCCGACCGAGGTGTCGTAATGCTGCGCGATCTGTCTGAGAACGCTAGAGTTCGACGCGCCATAAGGCGGTGCGAAATGCCGGGTGGGCTGGCCAAGCCGGGCGGCAATGTCCTGCCCTGATCCGCTGACTTCCTCTTCCAGCATGAGCGCATCCAGCGTGGTGAGATCGGGATGAGTGACACTATGCGCGCCAAAACAGACCCCTTCAGCTGCCAGCGTCTCGACCCTGTCCCAGCCCATCAGCGGGCGGGCAGGGATATTGCCCCCGGCCCAACTGTCGCTGCCGCCCATTAGGCCCGAGGGCAAATAGACGATCGGGCAGAATCCGTGATCGCGCAGGATCGGCCAAGCGGTGTCGGCGAAATCTTCAAACCCGTCATCGAAGCTGATGATGACCACGCGGGGGGCAGGCGGGTTGGCCAGTGCGTCCGGCGTGACCACCGGCAAGCCGGACGCGGCCAGCGCCTGCATCTGTGCCGCAAAGATGTCGGGCGCGATCGAGGTTGGCCCCGGCGCATCCGAGATCGAATGATACATCAGGATATCGGCCTGCCAGGCGGACATGGGTCAGTCTTCCACCACATGGGTGGCAAAGATCTCGCGATACCGGTTCCATTTCGCGCGGTCGACATGGCCCTTCTCATCAATGCAATCCGCCGCGCCGTAAGCCATGGCAAAGGCGTGGTGGGTATTGTCGTGAGCAAACAAACCCTGCCGTCCAAATACGAGCAATCCGTCCATATTTGAGAGCCACTGATCCACCGTATCGAACCGCTCTTCATAGCCCATATCGTAAACCGGATAGGCGTGGCTCAGCCGCCGGGTTTCACAGCGGCGCACCGGAACCGTGACCGGCAGGCCCAGCTGACCCAGCCATTTGGTGAATTCCTGCCCCAGTTCCTCGTCGGACATGGACCACCATTTCTCATCCGGGTCGCAGGGCAGTTCGGCGCACAGCACGGTGACACCTTTCGGCGCGCCACTGGCGTTATAGTTCTTGGGCTCTGACATCCGGCTGATCGGGATCGACAGTTCCGGGAAGTAATGGGCATCGAACTCGGTGAACTGGTCTGTCTCCAGCACCAGATACAGCAGGATCATGCCGCGGAAGCGGATCGCACGGGCGGCTTCGACCACCTCGGGCGGCGGCGCGCCGATCAGGCGGGTCAGCCCGGTCAGCGGGATGGTCGACAGGATCAGATCGCCGGTCAGGCGCCGTTCGTCCTCGTCCTCGCGGATCGTCAGGCCGGTGATGCGGGTGACGTCCCGCTCGATGGCAGTGATTTCGGTGTTGAACAGGAAAGTGGCCCCGTTGCTTTCCGCGCTGTTCCGCATCGCGTCCGAGATTTGCCCGAACCCCTTGCGCGGATAAAAGAACCGCCCGGCGGTTTCACTGCGCAGCCCCGGCAGCAGGCGCAGCATCTTCATCAGGATCTTGCCGACCGATCCGCTGCCGACCCGGCGCTCGGCCAGTTTCACGGCTAGCTTGTCCGGGTTCAGCCCCCACAGTTTGCGCACATAGGGGAAATAGAAATTGTCCGAAATCGTCGGCCCCAGCCCGTCATACAGCACGGTCGAGAATGTCTCGGGCCCGGTGCTTTTCTTGCGGAACGGCTTCAGCACCATGTCTCCGATCAGTGACAGGGCAAAAGGCTTGGGCAGGCGCATCAGCGCGTCAGTCAGTTTCAGCGGGAAGTGGATCCATTTTCCGCCCAGCCGGATGCGCCCGTGGCGCGGGCGCAGCAGCAGATCGTCCCCCAGCAGGGCTTTCACATCGGCCAGAACCTCGGGCTCTGCCGCCGGGTGAAACCGATGCGAGCCATAATCGCAGATCACGCCCTCAATCGGGAAGGAAGCTGAATTGCCGCCCGCGATAGCAGCGCGCTCGATCACCGTCACGCGGGCCTGCCCGGTTAACGCATGGGCTGCGGCCAGACCGGCCGGTCCGGCACCCAGTATGATGATATGGGGCTTGTCGTCGCCGTTGGGTCGGGAAACATCCGTCACTTGCACTCTTCCTTTTGGGAATTTGCCGGGGCGCTGAACCGCATCCCGGACAGGGTCAGAACCAGCGCGCCAAGCCCGCCTGCCGTAAACAACACAACCTGCCAGACCAGCCCGGCGGCCACGACCGCAGGCGCGCTGGCACCAAATGGGGCCAGAAACCCGGCCAGCGTGGCCTCGCGCAGGCCAAGCCCGTTCAGCGAGACCGGCAGAACCGCAATGATCTTGGCCAGCGGCCAGGCGAAAATCCACAGCCCGGCTGCCACATCGACACCTGCCGCGATGGCCAGCCACCAGGCCAGCAGGACCAGCACCAGCTGGGTCAGAACCGATGCGACAAAGGCAATGGCCAGCGTGCCGGGTTTGCGGCCCATCCCGGCCAGCGCATCGGCCAGGCGATGGGCAAACCCTTTGCCGGGCAGGGACGGGATATAGCGCCAGGGCAGAGGCAGCAGGCGCGGCATCGCGACCATCCCCGCCAGTGCGGCCAGCAGGATCAGCGCAACCGGCCAGATCATATGCCCGCCGGCAGCGCTTTCCCATGTCAGCACCAGACCCAGACAGGACAGGGTCAGCAGCGCGACCATGTCGATCAGCCGGTCAACGGTCGCGCCCGCGACGACCTGCGCACCGTCTTTCATCGCGGCCTGCGCCAGACCGGCCCGCACCGTATCACCTCCAATTGCGCCGGGCAGGCACAGATTGGCGGCCAGCCCGGCAAAATGGGCCCGGATGGCCAGCAGGGGAGGAAGCCCTCGGTTCAGCAGCAGCCACCATTTCAGCGCGGCCCCCACATGGGCCAGCAGGAACAGGGCCAGCACGCATAGAAAGACCCAGATCGGGATCGACTTCAGTGCCGTCACGATGGCCTCAGCGGGAAGCAACCAGAACAGGATCGCCAGCACCACGACCGACCCGGCCACCCGGATCAGCCAACGCCGTTGACTTGGGTCGGAAAGCAGCCTGCCGCTCATGTCACGGTCTGAGGTGCAGCCGCGAGATCATGTCGGCGATCAGCCCCAGTGACCAGATCATGATCGCTGCCAGGAATGAGAACACTGCAGTTTCGCTGAGGTTCCAGTAGAACATGTCGATAATGAACTTCACCGTGCCCAGCGTGAAAAATGCCAGACCTAAAGGGATAAACACCCGTAGCGGGTTGAACAAAGTGCTGATGCGCAGGATCAGGATGATGAAGTTCAGGAAGTCAATCGGACGGATTTTCGATTTGCCCACCCGTTTGCCGTATTCGATGGGCGTATAGATCATCCTTTTACCATTCGAGGTCATGCACAGCGTGATCGTGGTGGTGAACGAAAAGTTCTGCGGCAGCAGCGGCAGGAATGGGATCAGCTCGGATTTGCGGAACACGCGCAGGCCCGAGTTCAGATCGTTGATCTTGCGCTCGGCCAGAAATGAAGCGAAGGCGAACAGGAATTTCTTGGCCGGCCGCCGCAGCAGCGGCACGTTTTTCATCGCAGCACCCCGATCGCCCACCACCATGTCCTGATCGCGGCACATGGCCAGCATGCTTGGCAGATAGCGCGCAGGGTATGTGCTGTCGGCATCCAGAATGGCCACATATTCATGCTGCGCCATCCGAACGCCGCGCTTGAGGCTGGCGCCATAGCCGGAATTGACATCGTTGAAGGTGACGGTGGCACCACTGGCCTCGGCCTCGGCGCGGGTATTGTCCTGGCTTGCGTCATCCACCACGATAATTTCGTAAGGGATATTCAGCGGCTCGAGATGGGCGCGCACGTCCTCGACAGTATGGCGGACGGCGTTTTCCTCGTTATAGGCAGGGATGACCACGCTCAGGCTCATGCCGGCGGTTTCCGATGCGATCAGCTCTTCAGATGTGGTGCTGCTCGTCACCATCGGCTCTGCGACTTTGTTCATGAAAATGAAAACCTTTTATTCACTTAATAGTCCCAGCCCCAGCCCCCGCTGCAAGATTTGCGTGACGCATGGAACGTAACGGGCATAATTCCCTGTATTGCGTATAGTATTCGAACACGTACAGACTGAACATAGACAATAAATTTGACCAAATTCGACCGTTAAGGCGTCAAGTTTGTAATTACGTATATTGCACGCAGCAGGTGCAAGTGTTTGAGGCATGTGTCGCCTGGAACATGGCGGGGTGCGGGCAGCAGGAAGGAAACGGATGTCAGGGCGGCAGAGTTTCAGCAGCGGAGTTGCCTGGATGTCGGCGGGTATCTGGGTCGAACAGGCGTTCAACTTCATCATTTTTGCCATTCTTGCCCGTATTTTAGGGGTCGAAGCCTTCGGCCTGCTGGCGATGGTTGCGGCCTTTGTGCTGTTTTCCGAATTTCTGGTGCGTGAAACGATTTCCGACATTCTGCTGACTCGTGATGCGCTGTCACCAGAGCGGCTGAATTCGGTTTTCTGGTTGCTGGCGCTGCTCGGGGGTGTGTTGACAATTGCGCTTTATCTGGGCGCAGGGCTGGTCTCGAAATTCTACAATGAGCCGATTGCGGGCGAATTGTTGATAGGATTGTCCCCAACAGTTCTGATGATTTCGCTGACGGCAGTGCCTGTGGCGATCCTGCGCCGGGAAATGAAGTTCCGTGTTCTGGCTATCCGCGCAGCACTTGGCGCGGCGGTCGGAGGGGTTGTGGGAATTGGCATGGCGCTGACCGGTTACGGGGTCTGGAGCCTGGTCGGTCAGCGGCTGGCGATGACAGCGACCAATATCGTGATGGCCTGGGGCGCGGTATCCTGGCGTCCGGCATTCCACGCGTCGCGGGATCACATGCGCAGGATTTTGCACTTCAGCCACCGGATTCTGGGCCTGCGCGCGGCGGAGCTGGCGGCGGTGCAATCCCCCGCGGTGATCATCGGCGCGATGCTGGGGCCGGTTCCGGCGGGGTATTATGCAATTGCCTGGCGGGTGATCGAGACGGCCTCGTTCCTCATGATCACGCCGCTGCGCACGGTGGCGCAACCTGCCTTTGGCGCAGCGGCGCGCGATGGAGGTCAAGCGGCGGATCTGCTGATCGACGTCATGCGCCTGACCGGGTTTCTGGCTTTTCCCGCCTTTGCCGGTCTGGTGGTTCTGTCGGAACCCGCGCTGGTCTTGCTGTTTGGTCAGAAATGGGCTCCGGCGGCTCCGGTCCTGAGCCTGATGTCGGTGTTCGGCATGTATCTGTGTGCCGAAAAGGTGCAGCAGACCTTCTGTCTGGCCGCAGGTCAGGCCGGGCGTCTCGCGATCCTGTCCTGGGTCGAGGTGGCGCTGGCGGCGGCAGTGATCGCGGTGCTGGCCCCCTATGGGCTACCGGTTGTCACAGCTGGTTTCGTGGCGGTCTTTCTGTTGATCTGGCCGCTCAAATTCGCCAATCTGGGCCATATTGCAAAGCTGCCCGGCTCAGCTTTGATGCGGCAGCATCTCGCACCGTTTCTGCTATCTGCAGGAATGGCTCTCGCAGTGTTTGGGATCACACGGCAACTGGATGGGATGTCTCAGATTTTGCGTCTTCTGATCGGCACTGCGACTGGAATTGTTGTTTATTGTCTGTTGGCTATTCTGTTTTTGCGCGACAGGTTGCGTCTGCTGATCGCAATGGTGCGTATGAAAGAGGAAACAGATCCCGAGATTGACCCGCAAGAGGTCAGTGGATAGCACATACTAATGCGCTACCCATCCTGGTTGATGAGCGAAACAGGCAGCTACCAAATCGGTGCGCCGAGGCGGAAATTGACGGTCTTTTCCGTGCCGTTGGATTTTTTGAGGTGAGCGGTGATGTTATTCTCCGTCTCCGAAGGGAGCAGCTCAAAACTGGCGATGGCCCTGTCACCGTTCTGTGTGAATTTGACTGCCTGCACCTCATCGCCATTAATCGTGATCGCTGCAGCCTGAACATCAGGCTCACCGATCCGAAGTTGGATATCAAGGGCGGTGTCGCGCCGGAGTGGGGCGTCCATAATCAACCGGGCAACCGACGGTGGGGTGTCAATTGCAAAAGCTCTGGTTCTGTCGTGGGAATTGGGGCCAAAACGGTAATACGCGGTAAACAGAATACCCGCCAATAACAGAAGATAGCCCCACCGGGTCCATCCCATACCACGCCAGATGCGCCTAAGTGGGCCATTTTGCGTGGCATCAGGGGCAATTCTGGCCGCGAAAATCAGGGCGCCTGTAAGGGCAAGGCCGGTGGCAATCAGGCCGAGAATAATCCATAGCGCCATCGAGAACGCGCCGCCCCAGGTGCCGAAATGCAGCATATCCATCAAGGGCTTCCAATAGGTGAACCCTCCAATATCATCCGGCGTAAATGCCCCCAAAACGTCAAGCGTGACAGGATCTATGAACACACTGCCTGTTCCGAAAAAGCCTGAATGGCCATCCAGATTTCCGGAAAAATTTATACTATCGGTCTTCTTGTCTGGCAGGAATACAAGGAACGGATCAAACCCTGGCAGCGCTTCCCGGGCCCGGGCTTCTGCCTGGTCGATAAGGGTCGCGTCAAGATTGGCGGGCAGAGCAACATCGCGGGGAACGGGGGGTTTGGGGTGTGGTCTGGTGCCATCGAGTCCCAGACTGCCCAGCAGGAAATAGAAGCTGGTAACGGCGGTCAGAAACAGCAGCGGAGCGGCCCAGAGGGCCGTCAGTCGATGCGTGCTGCCTGCCCATGATCGGAAGCCGACTGCGCGGCCAGGCCAGCGGAAAAACCCTTTCCAGAAGCGTCGATAGGTAATGAGGCCGCTGACAAGCTGAAACAAAAGCACGACCGACATGGCGCAGACCAGCATGAATACGATCCGCTGTTCGGTCAGGAACGTGTCATGAAGATCACGCAGGATGTTGCGAAAGCCCAATGGTCGTGTTTGCGCGACAACCGCGCCAGTGGTGGGGTCGGTCCAAAAGCTGACTTTCTCTCCCCAGCCTGTGTGGGCTGCCGTACGGTCCACGAACCAGGGGGCTGGTCGCTTATGGATGATAAAGATGCGACTTTCAGGGTGAGTCTCTTTGATACTGCCGTAAATTGCGCCAAAGCTGGCGGTGCGTTCTTCCTTGGTGGCGGTGGTCCAGATTGCCGTACGACCAACCGATTCAAGTTCGAAACCGGCAACAAGCAATGTGCCGGTCAGAAACATGAATGCGAAGAAAAGCGACAGATGCAGCCCCAGCCAGGTGTGGAGTTTGAAAAGTGAATTGCGGATTTTGCGGTTCATCTGAATGTTTATCTGTCTACAATATCTGGGAACACTAAGCCGAGTAACCGTGCTGGAAACAATGGCAAGATACTCTTGCCGCAGAAGAGGGGCGAATTGGGCTTTTGATGTTGCGATGAGCACACGTTATTTCATGGTATTCCCGCAGGTTAGATGTTGTGCGAATCCCGAACTTCGCGGGATGATATAATTATACCCGGGTATTGTTGGGGTAAGCGGTGCTGTTTGATGTTAAATAGAGCTATGAAAACAATTTCCATTGTCTCGCCATGCTTCAATGAAGAAGACAACGTGGCGAATTGTTACGAAACCGTAAAGTCGATTTTCGACACGGAACTGCCGGGCTACAGGCGCGAGCATATTTTCATCGACAATGCCTCCACGGACCGGACCGTGGATATCCTGCGCGAGATCGCCGCAAAGGATCCGGACGTGAAAGTGGTGGTCAATGCCCGCAATTTCGGGGTGTTCCGGTCAACCTTCAACGGGTTGCGCTATGCCACTGGTGACGGGGTTGTTGTCATGCTGCCTGTTGACCTGCAAGACCCGCCCGAGCTGATCCCGGAGTTCGTCGAGCTGTGGGAAAGCGGCTATGACGTGGTGGCCGGCGCCCGCAGTACCCGAGAGGAGGGGTTCGTGATGCGTAATGCGCGCGGTCTTTTCTATCGGATCGTCAATGGCCTGTCGGACGTCTGGCTGGAACCATCGGTCGGAGAGTTTCAGCTGATTGACCGCAAAGTGCTTGAGGCAGTGCTGGCCCACAATGACCACTACCCTTATATCCGTGGTATCATTGCCAGCTGCGGCTTCCGCCGGATCATCAAACCTTATGTCTGGCAGGCGCGGAAAAGCGGCTTGACCAAGCACAGCTTGATGGCGCTGACCGATCAGGCGCTGAATGCTATTTTTTCTTTCACGCGTGCCCCGATGCGGTTCTGCACGATCAGCGGACTGGTGATTGCGGCCGGCTGTATTCTGTTTTCGCTCATTTCCGCGGTTCTGTTTTTCTTTAATCCCGATCAGGCGCCGCGCGGGACGACAACCATCATCGTATCCCTGTTTTTCCTGTCAGGTATCCAGATGCTGTTTATTGGAATGTTGGGGGAATACATCACCTCGATCCACAATCAGGTACGCGGGGGCCCCATCGTGACCGAGCAGGAACGCATCAACATTGAAGGTCCTGCGCGGGACCCGGCACTGACTAGAGACGAGCGTCTGGCATGATTGCCGGTTTGAGCCGCGGCAAATGGTGCGGCCTTGCGCTTGTGATGGCGCTCTGCGCCAGCCCGGCCTGGGCTGTTGACGCACCGGTTACCAATGCAACTCTGCCCGAGCTGCGCATATGGTTTGGGTGCATGGTGGTGGCCTCGGTGTTTTTTCTGGGCTTCTTCTGGCTGCGTGGTCAGGTTCTGTTTGGCATTCTGAGTGCAATAGCTCTCTTGGGCGGCGCAGCCCGGCTGTGGCTGACGCAACCGCTTTGGTTTCCACGCCTTGAGATCTCTGCAGACCCGCCTGAGAACCTGATCATGCTGGCGATACTGGCGATGCAGGCGGCGGTGATCGGCGTTGTTCTCATACGGCCCTCAGGGCGCGCAGCCATCGGCGGTCTTTTCGCTAAGGCGGGGATATTTCGCCTATTTCTGCTGATGGTTCTGGTCGCGATTTTCAGCCTGTCGGGAACTCCTTATATCGCCTATGGCTATCATGTGGCCTATGGCTTGCAGATCGGTGTTGGCGGTGTGTTGTCACTGGTTCAACTGGCCACGCTATTGGCCATGTTTGTTGTGGTTGGGCCAGACCACATGCCGCGAATCCCGGTGGCTGGTTTGGCGGTGTTTGCGACTTTGGTCAGCGCCATACTGGCCTGGGCGGCGTTCGATCGGGTGCCCCATGTCGAGGATGAACTGGCCTATCTTTTTCAGGCACGGACCTTTGCGGCTGGCACGCTCTGGGCTCCGGCCCCGCCCGAAGCGGCACACCCCGCGCTGGAATATTATCTTCTCGAAATACATGAGGGCAAATGGATCAGTGTTCCGGCACAGGGCTGGGCCATGGTTTTGAGCCTTGGGGTGCTGGTCGGGGCGCCATGGGTGATCAATCCGATCCTGACCGGGATATCGGTTTGGCTGGCCCATGACATTGTCCGCCGGTCTATCAGCCGGGAACGCGCGGATATGGTCGCGTTGCTTATGGCAACCTCACCCTGGGTGCTGGCTGTTGGGGCCACGCTGATGAACCACGCGCTTATGCTGGTGTCGATCTTACTGGCCTGGTGGTGTTTGATCCGGGCCGGAGAGGGGTCTGCCCGCCGGGCGGTATTCCTGGCATTTGCCGCCGGGTTGGCCTTGGGATGGGGATTTGTCACCCGACCGTTGGACGGGTTGATCGTGGGTGGTCTGACAGGCCTGTGGGTGCTTCGCCGACTGCCTGCCGGGATCGGGCAAGTGCTTGCCTGTGGTGTCGGCGGCATCCTGTCCGGGTCTGTCGTTTTTCTGGTCAATCAAGCGATCACGGGCGATCCATTATTGACCGCACAAGCCGACTATCTCAGCCGTCTGTGGCCGGACACGCAAAACGCATTTGGATTTGGTGAGAATGTGGGCCCGCCCGCCCAAAGCTGGGGGGCGCTGGATATCTGGATCGGGCACAGCCCCGCCGAAGCCGTGTTGAACCTGGTCAACGCGATTGCGTCGCTCAACCTTGAGCTTCTGGGTTGGACATTCGGGTCGCTGGTTCCGCTCTGGATCGTCTTTATCTGGCGCAAAAAGCTGACCGGGTTTGACCGTGCGATGCTGGTGGTCTTTGCTGCCCTCGTGGCTGTTCTGTTCTTCTATTGGTTTACAGGCACCTTCTACCTCGGACCGCGCTATTGGCACACGGCATTGCTGCCTATCCTGGTTTTGTCCGCGGCTGGGATCGAGGCGATCAATGACCGATTGCCCGAGCAGTATCGCGGCCGCCTGCATTGTGTTGTTCTGCTGCTCTGCGCCATTTCGGTTGTCAGTTTCATATCCTGGCGCGGTGTTTCGAAATATGACGGATATGGCGGGTATAGCGGTGACATCAGGCGACAGGTTGAAGCCGCTGATCTGGGCAATGCGTTGATTTTTGTCTCGACAAAAGGAGACATCGGGTCTGCGCTTTATCTCAACGATCCGTTCCTGCCGCCGGATAAGCCAATTTTCCTCAACGATCTGGGACCGGATCAGAACGCCGCCATTATCGCTGCCTTCCCCGGACGCGAGGTTGTTTACCTGAGCGACGCAGACTGACACGCCCCGGGTCAGTCGGGTTTTCTCGAGCGCAATTACTCAGCAGCGTGCTGGTTTTCGGCGGCCACAAAGTTGCGTCTGAAATCATTGGCAAACATCGTGCGCGTGAACCGGCCCAACCCCGAGGCATGCTCGCCAAAGGTGTCAATCCGGGACAGCAGGGTCGTTTTCACACGCGGATTGACCTGCGTCTGGAACTCACGCGGGGTGTCAAACTGATAATCACGCAAGGAGCCTTCGTACCCCGAATTCCGCCAGGCCTCGACATCGAATGACGAACTCCAGACCGGTTCGTGCTCCAGACTCTGTGAAAAGGGAGCATGCAGCATCACGGCGCTGTAATAGTTGATGATCGTATCAAGCATGGCATGTGCTTCGTGATCACCTTCATCCAGCAGATCCGAAATGGCCCGTTTCAGGAAAACAAGCGCTTCGTCCAGTACAATGAACCGGCCAATCATCGAGTATTTGCTGAGCAGATTGCCTCCCAGTTCACCGCTGATCAGGTCATCGTAATTGTCCTGCGCCCAGGCCACGCAGTCGGCGCGGGTTTCAAACAGCTCAGCCTGGTTCTCTTCCAGATAACCAGCCAATGCATTGCGGAACGGCTCCGGTGCCTGATCCAGAATCTTTTGCATATGTTTGATGATCTGGAACGGTCGGATGTCCAGAGAACGCGCCAGCCGGAAGGCTTCTTCGAAATTGTCTTCATAATAGAAGATCGTCAGAAGCAGATGGAAAACACGGGTATCCAGGTAATCCTGGAACGAGAAATTCTCGGACTGGACCACCATTTCCTCGGTCTCGACCACGGTTGGACCGTTATATTTGCCCAGGCATCGGGCAACGACCCGGTGCAGGGTTTTGAACCCAAATTCTTTGCGGCTGTCAGGATTGGCCAGTGGCGCGCCATGCAGCAGCATCAATTGGTGTGCCGCCACCCGGCTGACACCGGTTTCGATCAGCTTGTCGACCGCATCCATAAAGGATTCCTTGGTCTCACCCGGCATGCACAGGATCAGCTCGCCATAGGATTGCATGCCCTTTGAATGAAGCTCCTGCTGTACCTCGGCATAGGTATCCAGGCTGATGTTGTCGCGTTTGATGTTCTTCAGAACTACCGGATTCAGGGACTGAACCGATGAGGTCATTGGCAACCGGCCCTTGGCCTTGCGCATCACCTTGATGATCCGGTCGCCGCGGTTTTTTCCGGTGGTTGTCCGGATGTATTTGGGCCAGTCGTATTTATCCATCAGATGGCCCAGATAGTCGGCCACTTCTTCGTCCTGCACATACATGCCGAAATTATCGTCAGCAAAACACAAGGGGCTGGCATGGTTGATGCGGGCCACGATGTAGTCCAGATCGGCCTTGGTACGCTCGAACGAATGGCGGAAAACTTTCGAGTTCGATTTGACCGCCGAGTTGCAGAATGCGCAGGTGAACGGACAACCGCGGGCCAGCTGCATCAGTGCAAACAGGCCGGTATCAAAGAACTTGTCCATCAGCCCGGCAAGATAAGGTGACGGGATTTCGTCCAGATCGCGGATGCGGGGCGGCTCGCTCCCGCGCAGGATCTCTCCGGTTTTCGGGTGCACGTAAAGCGCGCCATCGACGGCCTCTTCCCACATGCCTTCGCGGCGGGCGCCAACATCGATGAACCGTTGCAGCGTGCTGAGGAAGGCGCGCTCGCCCTCATAAGTGGGGCCGCGTACATGCATGTCGATCTGCGGCATAGTCCGGATCCAGCTGTCCTGCTCTTCTTCGGTCAACGGAAAGTTGGGGCCACCCATCAGGGTCAAACTGTCGGGATTGACCGCTTTCACGTAGTCGGCAAATGACAGGGCCAGATGATGGTTCCAGGAATAGCTTGAGAAACCGACGATATCGGGTACCGCCGCATCAATGGCTGCCTTCAATTCTTGAGGGTCGCGGAAGATTGCAACCTCCAACGGTGTCGGGCTTTTGGCATAGGTTTTGGCAAAAGTAGCAAGATTGCCGACACCCAGCGGATAGGTGTCCGACGTAGCGGTAACGAGGTTATGGCCGAGATCGGCTAGATAAATACGCATTAGTTAACTATCCTCGCGGTACAGTTCTTATGTCAAATTTTAGGCTCCACGGTCGGTTTGAACTTCGATGGCCAATGTGCCGGAATGTTATTTTCAATCATCTTCAAACACTCTGCTGCCAGGGAAAGTGACCCGTCAACACCCTGGAGATCATGATGAAGGCCAGGATGGCGGTGGGCAAAACAAGTAACCCCTGCGCGATGATCGGTTGCAGACCGGCGGACAGCAATCCCTCAAGCGAAAGGGCGTTGAACGCGTAGACGAACAGATAGGACAGCACATAATAGGGCAAACGCCCAAAACCCTTGGTGTCGAAGACAAGCCGGGCGTGGGTCATGAAGTTCCATAAAACCCCGCCGGAAAACGAAATCGCCAATGCGGCTTGGGGTGGCAGGCCTGACAGGCTGAGGCCGGTAAACAGCGCATAACCAAACGCCGTATTCAGTACCCCGACCAAAGCGAAGCGCATGAATGATTTCTTTCGGGGAATAAGCAGCTTTTTCATACGCGGGCCCCTTCTGTACAAAGAATATCCGCCACCCCTGAGGCGATATTGTGTTGCGGGGTAAATCCGGCTTCGTTCCGCAGCCGGGTTACATCCGCTGCCAGCCGGTCGGGATCATTTGCCGCGCGGGAGATAGCCCCCAGCCGGATCAGGTCAGGGTGATGCATCTGGTTTGCGACCTCTTCAATCAACTGCCGGACCGGGACGGTGGTTCCGCTTGCTATATTGATCGCGCCGGTGACATTGGTTTCCAGCAAAAGCGCCAGCGCGCGCGCCAGATCATCGACATGCAGGAAATCCCGTTCCTGTCGTCCATCGGTGCAATCTACGGGCTCGCCTGTCTTCAGATTTGAAATCAGATCGCCAAACAACCGGCCCGGTGGTTCATCCGGTCCGTAGACAAAGAAGATGCGGGCCCAGGCCAGAGACAGGCCAAGCGCATCCTGGCCTGCGCACAGCGCCAGACCGGTCGCAGCCTTTGCGGCCCCGTACAGGGTCCGGGGCCGCAAAGGTGTTGCTTCGGTCAGGTCCGGCACCGACCAGTCATATTCGGCACAGCTTCCGGCGCAGATCACACGTCGCCCGCCGATGCGCGCAAACTCCCGCACCAAGTGCAGCGTGGCGGCCATCCAGTCCAGATTGGCCGGGGAAGCCCAGCGGTCGCGTGGTCCATCATGCCAGGCCAGATGAACCAGATGGCTGGCGCGGGTTGTTTCAAGGGCCGCTGTGGTGGCGCTGGGGTTCAGCAGGTCACAGGGGATATCGCTTGCCGGGTTGCGGCCCAGCGTCACCACCTCATGGCCCGCCTGTGTCAGAGCCGGAACCGTGGCGCGTCCGATCAATCCGGTTGCGCCGGTCAGCAGAACCCGTGCCATCAGCTGATCCTGACTTCCGGCACGGCGGTCACGAACCGTACCTTCAGGTCGGACAGTTGTCCGATGACCTCATCCCGGATGTTCCAGGGCAGGATCAGCACGTAATCCGGCGCCGCCTCGCGCAGGGCTTCGACCCCATGCACGGGGATATGGCTACCAGGCAGCAGCGTGTTCTGCTTGGCCGGGTTGCGGTCGACGCAGTAAGAGATCAGATCGGGGCCGATCCCGGCATAGTTCAGCAGCGTATTGCCCTTGGCGGCGGCACCATAGGCGGCAACCGTGTCGCCCCGCGCCTTTGTTTCACGCAGAAAGGCAAGCAACCCATCGCGCAGCGCTTCGACCTGAGTGGTGAAGTTCATGTAACCTTCAGGCCGGTCGAACTGTGCCGCAGTCTCGTCCGCGCGGACCTTGGCCAAGCCAGGCCCTTCGGGGTGGCTGGCTCCTTCAAGGCAGGCATAAACCCGCAGCGATCCGCCATGGGTCGGCAGCTCTTCGACGTCGAAGACGCGCAAACCCGCCTTGGCAAAGATTGTCTCGACCGCCAGCAGCGACAGATAGGAATAATGTTCGTGATAGATCGTGTCGAACTGCACGCTTTTGATCAGGTTCAGAAGGTGCGGAAATTCAACTGTATAGACCGCGTCCCCCGTCAGCAAGGTGGCGATGCCGGCAACGAAATCGTTGATGTCAGGCACATGCGCCAGCACATTGGCCGAGGCAATCAGGGCCGGGGGTTTCTCGACCGCAGCAACCTTTCGGGCCAGCGCCTCGCCGAAATAATCGACCAGCGTGCGCACACCCCTTTCCTGTGCCGCCGCCGCCACATTGCCTGAAGGTTCGATCCCCAGAACCGGGATGCCTTTTTCAACGAAATACTGCAGCAGATATCCGTCATTCGAGGCGATCTCGATCACCAGATCGTCCGGCCCGAGATCGAACCGATTGACCATTTTTTCCACGTAATCCCGGCAATGGGCCAGCCAACTGTCCGAGAAGCTGGAGAAATAGGCGTAATCGGTCGAAAAAATCTCTTCCGCCGGTACGACATCATCCACCTGAACCAACCAGCATTCGGTGCAGACGCGGGCGTGCAACGGAAAGACCGGGTCCGGTTTGTCCGCTTTCGCGGGGTCGACATAGGAATTGGCCAGAGGGGACAGTCCGAGATCGACAAGCGTCATCTCAAGATCCGCGCCGCAATGGCGGCAGGTGGGATGGGTCGTGCCGGTCATACCTGTCTCATGCTCAGTGTTTCGAATTCGGCAATCTGGGCGTGGCACAGCTCGGTTGCCGGAGTGCCGCGGGCCCAGCCCGCATACCAGTCTGCCGTCAGCCTGACGGTGTCGTCAAAACTCAGGACCGGGCGCCAGCCAAGCAGTGCACGCGCCTGCGATACATCCAGCCGAAGCATCTTGGCCTCGTGCGGCGCATCCGCCGGGGTGTCGATATCGATCCGGCCCTGCCCAAGCGCCTTGATGACCGCCTGGGCTACATCCAGAACCGGGCGTTCATCGTCACGTTCGGGGCCAAAATTCCATCCCGCTGCGAAGGCACCGTCCTGTTCGAGCTTCTGGGCCAGCATCATGTACCCCCTGAGAGGTTCCAGAACATGTTGCCAGGGGCGGATTGCGCCGGGATAGCGTAATACGACGCGTCCTTCATCGCTCAGACAACCGCGCACGATATCGGGAACCAAACGGTCTTCGGCCCAGTCGCCACCGCCAATGACATTGCCCGCGCGTGCGCTGGCAATCCGGGCCGGATGTGGATCGGCAGCATCCGGTGAATAATAGCTGCGCCGCATTGCTGCGACCGCTATTTCGGTCGCACCCTTCGATGCGGAATATGGATCATGCCCGCCCATCGGGTCGGTTTCGCGATAGCCCCAGACCTGTTCGACATTCTCGTAGGCCTTGTCCGAGGTTGCCACCACCACCGCGCGCAGGCTCGGGGCTGCACGCAGTGCGTCCAAAAGCTGAACCGTGCCCAGAACATTGGTGGCGAAGGTCTCAACCGGAGTGCGATAAGAGCGCCGGACCAGGGATTGCGCCGCCAGATGAAATACGAATTCAGGATCGGTTTCCGCGATGATCCGATCCAGCGCCGCGCGATCATTCAGGTCGCCGGTGACCGACCTTATTTTGCGCTGATCCAGCAATGCCCAGAGATTGGGTTTCGTTTCGGGGGCAAGGGCGTATCCGGCGACTTCTGCACCGGCCTCGGCCAGCCAGGCAGCCAGCCAGGCGCCTTTGAAGCCGGTATGCCCGGTTACAAGCACCCTACGTCCGGAAAACGCGCTCGCACTCATTCCCAGATTTTCCACGGCGCATTGCCTGTGGCCCAGTGTTCTTCCAGTTCCTGGCGTTCGCGAATAGTGTCCATGGGCTGCCAGAAGCCTTTATGTTCAAAGGCCATCAGCTCGCCATCGCGCGTCAGGTTCATCAAGGGGCTGCGTTCCCAGGCGGTATCGTCGCCGTCAATGTAATCGCCCACTTTGGGCGACAGCACGAAAAATCCGCCATTGATCAGCCCACCATCCCCGACGGGTTTTTCAGAGAAATTCAGGACCTGATTGCTCTGCAGCTCGAGCTGGCCGAAGCGGCGGGGCGGAGGAACTGCCGTGACGGTTGCGAGCTTGCCATGCGCCCGGTGAAAATCGATCCCGGCCCGAATGTCGATATCACCGACACCGTCGCCATAGGTCAGGCAGAACGCCTCTTCATCCTTGAGCAGATGCATGATCCGGCGAAGTCGCCCGCCAGTCTGGCTGTTGTCTCCGGTGTCGATCAATGTCACGCGCCACGGTTCTGACTTGCTGTTTGCAATTTCAAGACCGCCATTGGCCAGGTCGATCGTAACGTCCGAGTTGTGCAGAAAGAAATTCGCGAAGAATTCCTTGATGACATAACCTTTGTACCCCAGGCAGACGATGAAATCAGTGACGCCATGGGCCGCGTAGATTTTCATGATATGCCAGATGATCGGCTTACCACCGATCTCGACCATGGGTTTTGGTATCTTGACGGTTTCTTCGCTGAGCCGCGTGCCTAAGCCGCCGGCCAGAATAACGCACTTCATAAAATTGCTCCCTCGTTAACAACGAGACTGGCTACCAATACACTCGTCTTAACCCGGATCTGGGCATCCGGGTTATTGCAAACATTCGCACGCATTAGGACGGCAGCGCCGCCACCCTGTCAAGATTCACAAAGCCACGAGTCGTGAGGCACTGAATTTCCCGTTGCTCTGGCGCTCAACCTTACACAATGGGGGGAAAGAGACGATATTGTTGACGCGCCCTTTCAGCCGGGCAATCCAGTGAAGAACATCACAGAGATAGCGCTCAAAAGAGCTCATATTCAGGGCTGCACACGTTGTATCAGAATTGCGCGGACCAAATGCACATTTCACACCTGCGGGAAATTTTGACAAAGCTATACCGGTCGGAAAACATCGTTGCGATTCAAATTATTGGAAAAAGCGCATGCGGTTTAGGGCTGTATAGGAGACAGAGGTTTTCACCAATTTTGAACCGGTTTTCGACACAGGCGATCTGGTTCGCATCTGCCCCCTCTCTCTGTGGGATGGACAGCGGGTGCGGTTCGTCTAATCAGGGTGCCGATTTTCTGTACGGAAGGCCGGGCTTCAAAACTCAGGCACTCTGTTTAAGGGGCTGACAGGATTTTGTTGTGAATCCCGGATAACCTCTTGTAGCCTTAGGTAAGTGTTTTGGTATGGGTGTTAGTCATTTGAAAAAAGATATTGTTCCCGTTGTAGTCATCGGTGGCGGCCCAGCCGGGCTGACAGCCGCCTATGAACTGCAAAAACTGAGCGGCACACATGTTCTCCGGGTCTTTGAAGCTTCGGATATGGTGGGCGGCATTTCCCGAACTGAAACGCATAAAGGGTATCGCTTTGATATAGGCGGGCACCGGTTTTTCACCAAGGTGCGTGAGGTCGAGGACATGTGGCATGAGGTGATGGGGGATGATTTCATCACTGTGCAACGCCTGAGCCGCATCTTCTACCGCAACAAGTTTTATGATTATCCGCTGCGGATCTTCAACGCTTTGGGCAATATCGGCCCTTACGAGACCTACAAGATCATCGGTAGCTTCATCAAATGGAAGCTGCGGCCCAAACCGCAGGAAGACACCTTTGAAGAATGGGTGATCAACCGCTTTGGCGGACGGCTCTACATGCATTTCTTCCACAGCTACACCAAGAAAGTCTGGGGTATTCCACCGTCAGAAATCCGGGCCGACTGGGCCGCGCAGCGGATCAAGAACCTATCCCTGCCCAAGGCGGTCTGGAACGCGATTTCGGGTGCAAATGATACGGCCAGCCTGATCGAGGAATTCCAGTATCCCCGCCTGGGCCCTGGCATGATGTGGGAAAAGACCCGCGATCTGATCCAGGAAAAGGGCGGTTCGGTCGAAACCCGTTCCGAAGTGGTGCAGGTGAACCGCGATGGCAACCGCGTCACGTCGATTGATGTGCGTCATTGGGACGAAAGCGGTGATAAAACAACCGAACGGGTCGAGGGTGAGGAATTCATCAATTCGATGGCCGTGCGCGATCTGATCCATGCCTTTGATCCACCGCCACCACCCGAGGTGGTCGAGGCTGCCGATCGCCTGAAGTATCGAGATTTCCTGATCGTGACCCTGATCCTGGATCACGCCGATCCGTTCCCGGACAACTGGATTTACATCCACAGCCCCAAGGTGAAGGTTGGCCGCATTCAGAATTTCCGCGCCTGGTCTAAGGAAATGTTGCCCGACCAGAATACTGCCTCGATCGGGATGGAATATTTCTGCCAGAAGGGTGACGGGCTTTGGTCCTCCTCCGACGAGGATCTCAAACATCTTGCCAGTGAGGAGCTTGAAAAGCTTGGTCTGGCCAAAGCCAGTGATGTCATCGATTGTGCGGTCATCCGGCAACCCAAGGCCTATCCGGTCTATGACAGCGAATACAAAGAGGCCCTGGACACGGTCAGCGACTGGCTGAAAACGCTGGAAAATTTCCAGACCGTGGGTCGCAATGGTTTGCATCGCTATAACAATCAGGATCATTCGATGCTGTCGGCGATGTATGCCGCCCGCAATATCATGGGCGAAAACTACGACGTCTGGGACGTGAATGTGGAACGCTCTTACCATGAAGAGTTTGAAGCCAACCCCAAGAAAACGGCTGCTCCAAAAAAAAACTTTCGTAAAAGCACGGCGCTCTGATCCTTAGCCAGGGACCGCGGTGCTTGTGGGTTTGTTTCTGATTGACGGGTTGGGATGATATGTGTCCGGCCAGATGATGATGTAATCGCGTAATCTGGCGACTTCCCGGCCTTCGTCCTGATGGTCCAGTCCGCATCGTAGCCAAACTTCGGCCAGCAAAAGCCGCAACCGAAGGTCCGGGGCCGTTTCGGTGATTACGTCGTGCATTTGGGTCTGGGTCAGGCCGATCAGGTCCCGCAGATGGGCGTTCCTGAAGTATTCAGGACGAACTTCCAACCGCTGAAACACCGTCGTCTGTGTCGCGTTCTTGATACGGGGGCTCAGGTTGCGCGGGACATAGCGATTGGCGACTTCTTCAACGACCCATTTGTTGCGAACAAACGGATGAGCGTTCCCGAAGGCAAAGGGTGAAAGCCGGTGTTTATGCCGGGTCGGAAGATTGACGGAAAACCGGGCTATTCGGGTATCCAAAAACGGAAGCCGCACTTCGATACCTGCGGCCATGCCCATCGTGTCATTGAGATGCAAAAGCTCCGACAGGGGATAGCGCATGCGATCCAACGTCCATTGTCTGCCGTGATCCCTGGGGTTTTGTGGCGATGCGTTGTGATGGCAAGAGATCTCCTGCGGCCCCCTCGGTTTTGCATAGTCATGCACCGGCTTTTTTGCGCTCTTCGTAGTCAGGATGGACCCTATGCCCGACATTGCCTGCACCCGGCGCATCAGCCGTCTGTATCCATCGTTCAAACGCTTTCGCCCAAACCGGGGATTTCCGAGGAACAATTCGTCTGCGCCTGCACCAGAAATCAGACCATTCATTCCGGAATTAGTTGCAAGCCGGGCTGCCATCATCAGTGGCGTGCAATTTGCAGGTTCTGAGGGGGGGCGTTCATAGTGCCGAATGACTCGGGGAAGCATGTCAATAAAATCGCACTCATCGACATCGGTAACGTGCAACTCCAGTTTAAGACTTCTGGCCAGGTTGCGAGCCGCATCAACTTCACTGCGTTCACCTTTCACATTGGCATGGAACAACGGCAGGTTTTGATGTTGTGCTGCTGCTATGGCAGCAATCAGTGACGAATCCACGCCGCCTGAACAAAAAGCCCCAATAGGCGCTTCGGCGAACAAATGCGCGGCCAAGGATTTGTGCATCAGATCCGCAAACTCATCGACAATTTCGGGCGTGGGCAAGCCGTCAAGCCGGGTCATCTCATCGGGGTCGAAAAAATCGTTCAATCGGAAGAAAGATGAAATCTTGATCTTGTCCGGCCCGTCAAAC
>NZ_JBXWQZ010000060.1:0-27491 GCF_059612645.1 Ruegeria sp. YKSF131
GGAGAAACAAAGATCGTGTCGAGCAGATTTCGCCTGAAACACCTTGTTTTACTGTCGGTCATGGCCCTTGTGTCCGCTTGCGCAACAACGCCGCCAGAGGGTGCCTTGCGCAGCGACGTGTTTGATCCGTACGAAAATGCGAACCGGGGAATTCACAAGTTTAATCTGGGTGTTGACCGGTTCCTGTTCCGGCCGGCCTCGAAAGGGTATGTCAAAATCGTTCCTGACCCGATGGTCACCAGTTTCAGCACTTTTGCCGAAAACATCTCGCTGCCCGGTCAGGCAGTTGACTACCTGCTTCAGGGCAATCCAAAACAGATGGGCAATGCTCTGCTGCGCTTTGTGATCAACATGACCGTCGGCGGCTTTGGCTTGTCCTCGCCCGCTGATGAGCTGAACCTGCCACCCGTTGACACTGATTTCGGTGAGACCCTGCATGTCTGGGGGGTTGGCGAAGGCGCTTATGTCGAGCTACCGTTCTATGGCCCGTCGACCCAAAGGGATGCGATCGGGGTTGTGGTCAACCTGTTCTCGAATCCGATCAATTTCAGCCCGACCCGCCCCGCCGACAATCTTGGCGTCTACGCCGAAATTGTGCGGCGCATGGGGGATCGGGGTCGGTTCTCGGATACTGTCGATTCCATTCTTTACGAAAGTGCCGACAGCTATGCGCAGGCTCGCCTGATCTATCTGCAAAACCGCCGATTCGAACTGGCAAGAGATGACGAAGACGCCTATCTGGACTTGTATTCTGACCCCTATGCCGAAACCGGGACGGACCCGGTCAGGGACCCCTATCTTGACCCCTATGAGGACCCCTATGCTGAATAACGCGTTGAACCGTCGCCATTTTATCGCAGCCGGGCTTGCGCTGGCAGTGCTGCCCGTACCTGCCTTTGCCCAGACCGAGGCCGCCGCCAAGGCGCTTGTGACCAACGTGGTTTCCGACATCAACCGGGTGATCGAGTCGGGTAAATCCGAAAAAGCGATGCTGCGCGATTTCGAAAAGATCTTTGTTCAATATGCTGATGTGCCGATCATGGCGCGCTATGCGTTGGGTGCGGACGCCCGCACAGCCAGCCCGACCCAGCTGAAACAGTTCACCGCTGCATTTCAGGGCTATATCTCGCGTAAATACGGTCGCCGTTTTCGTGAATTTATCGGCGGTGAGGTCGATGTTCGCAATGCCCGCAAGATCAAAGCCGGGTACGAGGTTCGCACGATGGTCAAGCTGCGCGGATCAGCCCCGTTCGACGTAACGTTCCTTGTTTCCGACAAATCAGGTCGCGACAAGTTCTACAACATGTTCATCGAAGGCGTGAATCTGTTGCTGACCGAGCGAACCGAAATCGGCGCGATGCTGGACGCCCGCAAAGGCAATCTGAATCAACTGATCTCGGACCTGAAAAAGACGGGTTAAGCCGTTTCCGGCACAAAAGTGTGCCGGACAGCTCGTGTTTTTGGAAGTTCAAGAGGGTCGGGTCTGCCTGACCCTTTCTCGTGATGCGCGTGCCTGACAGATTTACGGCATGTAGCTGCGAACCAACGCGCCTGCGATCAAAGCCCACCCGTCAGCGATTACGAAAAACGCCAGCTTGAACGGCAAAGACACGATGGCAGGTGGCACCATCATCATGCCCATCGACATCAATACCGCTGCAACCACAAGATCAATGATCAGAAAGGGCAGGAAGATCAGGAACCCGATCTGAAAGGCGCGCGCGATCTCGGACAGCATGAAAGAGGGCATCAACACCGATAACGGGGCCTGAGCTGACAGCTCGATCGCGTCACCGCCGGGGCGCAGGGCCGCCATTGCATAAAACGTATCTGAATCCAGCCGGTTCGCCATGAAGGTGCGAAACGGCTCTAACGCGCGTTCCAGCGCGGGCTCGACCGCCATGGTTTCTTCCATCATCGGGCGTATTCCCGCGGTCCAGGCCTCGGTGAACACAGGGTCCATGATGAAATAAGTCAGAAACAGCGCAAGACTGACCAAAAGCATATTCGGCGGTGATTGCTGAAGGCCAACACCCTGCCGCAGGATCGACAGCACGGTGATCAGAAACGGGAAACAGGTGATCATGATCGCCAGACCCGGAGCAACGCTGAGCACCGTGATCAACAGGATCAGCTGGATGGTGCGGGCCGAGATCGAACCGCCTTCGCCCAGCGACAGGGTCACATCCTGAGCCGCCGCCATCGACGGCAGGGACACCACTACAGCCAGACCCAGCCAGATCACATAGCGCATCAGCCGATTCCGTTTTGCAGATCCGCAATCTCGGTCAGGCGCACGGCCAGCTGCCCCGCCTGATCGCCCTCCATCTCCTCAAGCACCCCGCGCGCCACCAGCTGATCCCCGACATACAGGTCGACCGGGTCTTCGATCCGCTTGTCCAGAGTCAGAACCGCGTTTTCACCCATGTTCAGCAAATCCCGGATCAACGGGCGGGCGCGACCTACCGAAACGGTCACTTCAATCGGAACAGTTTCGAAAGGATTGGGTTTTTCGGTTTTCGGGAACTGGGTGTCATTCATTGGACAAAGCCTTTCTTGCCTCAAAGACGTATGCGTCAAATGCCTGTGCAATGGTGGACAGCAGGGTCGCGCAATCAATCTCGCGCCGGCTTGTGCCGACCTGCAATCGCGCCTGTCCGGGGGCCAGGCCAGGGTCTTCGATGACGCGCGGTGCGGAGTGCAGGGTCTGCGGCAGCAGGGATTGCACCGCTTGCGCGCACCCTTCCGGCACCATGATCTGCATCGGTTGTTCGATTTCCGTGCGCGCCATTTCGCAAAGCTGTTCGACGATCCGGGCGGCCAACCCGCGTTCGACCATGTCAGGCAATACGGTCTGAACCAGGCTTTCGAACATCGGTTCCAGAGACAATGTCATCCGGGTAAGCGCCTCGTGATAGGTGAAGGACATATCCTCGAGCGATCCCGCCAGTTCGGCCGAAACGCGGTCGCGGTTCTGTTCCTGCGCCTGCGCGGCGTCTTCCCAACCGGCGCCGTACCCGTTTTCGAACGCGGCAAGGCGTTGTTCCTCCAGCGTTTCCTCGTCCAGGTAAAGAACGGCTTCGGCGCTGGTCCGAGTGGTGAAATCCTCAAGCAGATGAGCGATGGACATCACACGCGCTCCTCACCTTCTTCAAGCCAGCTGCGCAGGATCTCGACCGTTTCTTCCTGCTTGTCGCCGATCATTGCGCGCAACCGATCAACCGGATCCCCGATGGCACTGACCCCAAGCACGGGAACGGCCCCTTGTTGGGGCAGCGGCGTGAACTCTGCCGTTCCGTCCGCCGCGATTTCACCGGTCAGGACCGACGGGGCCGGTGCCCCTCCCTCCGCGGCCGGCAACAGCGCCGGGACCATCGCGGGTTTCATCAGGATTGGACGGATCACGAACAACGCCAGCACCAGTGACACCAGCGCCAGCGCTGCCATCTGAATCAGTGACATGGCGTCCAGATGGATGTTTTGCCAAAGCGAAGAGGAAACCAGCGTGCCTTGCGGCGTGACCACTGGTAAATCCAATGATTTCAGCGTGATGACGTCCCCGCGCGCGGCGTCAAATCCCACAGCCGAGGCCACCAGTTCCTCAAGTGCGTCGAGTTCTGTTTGCGGCAGCGGCGTGAAGGATTCAGCGCCCGAAGCATCCAGCGCCCGCGTTCCGTTGACCAGAACGGCAACCGTCAGGCGTTTGATCGCACCGGGGGCAGTGTGCACTTCCAGCTCGGTTTCGGAAACCTCGTAATTCACCCGCTCACGTGTCTGGGTCGCGGTCGAATTCGATTCGTCCCCCCCCGCACCATCGCCGTCGGGCAGGTTTGAGGCCACCGTGACATCGGCTGACTGGTTGCGCGCGCTGTCGGAGCGTTCCTCGACATCCGTGCTGATAGCCACCCTGCCCTTGGGGTCAAAGCGCCGCTCACGCAGGGATTCTGTCCTGGTTTCAGTATCGACGCTGACCTCGACTACGGCATTCCCCGTGCCAACTCGCGCCTCGACCAGACGCAGAACCCGTTCCCGCAGCTGCCGCGCCTTGTCATCCGCCGTGTCGGCGGCCACGGCGGTGTCCTGCCCGCCAATCACGGACCCGTTCGAATCGATCACAGTCACACTCTCGGGTGTCAGCCCGCTGACGGCAGAGGCGACAAGAAACCGGATGGCCTTGGCCTGATCGCCTGTGATATCGCCCCCCGAGGGCACCAGATAGACCGAAGCCGTCGGTGCGACGCTGCGCTGAAACGGATTGGCAGAGCCGTTGGCGATATGAACGCGGGCCTGGCTGACATGCGGGCTGCCCACGATCGTGCGCGCCAGTTCCCCCTCTTTCGCGCGCCAGTAGGCAGCATCGAACATTTGGGATGTGGTGCCGAAGCCGTTCAGCGAATCCAGCAGTTCATAGCCCTTGTTGCCGTTGGCCGGCAGTCCTTCGCTGGCCAAAGTCATCCGCAGCTCGTCCCGTTGTGCGCCAGAGACGTAAATTGATCCGCCCCGAATCTCGTAGGTCACGCCACGCTGATCCAGCGCACGCACGATGTCCCCGGCGGCACTGCTTTCCAGACCCGCGTAAAGCAAGGTCATCGACGGTGCCGTCGCAAGGCGCGACATCCCGAGGATCCCCAGAAACACCAGCACAACAGCACCGGCAACGAAGATTTGTTTACGCCTGTCCAAACTTGCCCAGACAGTTCCGATCTGCTGCACGCTTACCTCCGACTCGCCGACATTCTGCCCGGCGCGTCCTCTGTTTGGACGATTGCCCTTAACAATCGGTTAGTCCCTGCAAGGTTATGACTGGGCGGATCACAGGAATGAGGACGTCATGACCGACGCAACGGCTGAACAGGCGGAAGCCCCGAAAAAGAAGGGAAAAAAAGGGATCATCGTCGGGGTGATTCTGGCCATCGCCGGTGCCGCCGGTGGGTATTTCCTGACCTCATCCGGGCTACTTCCGCTGGGGAACAAGGCCGAGAAGGCGGAAAGCCATGACGTGCAAAAAGAAGAACCGGCCAAGGCATTAGCGGATGTTGCCTTTCTCGATTTGCCGCCGGTGATCGTTTCAGTGAGTTCCGGCGTCGCGCGGCATCTGAAGTTTCATGCACAGCTTGAGGTTAACGCCCCGTACATGACTGACGTGGAAAAAATGCGGCCGCGAATCATGGATGTCCTGAACGGGTATCTGCGGGCCGTCGAATTGAAGGATCTTGAGGATTCACTGGCGTTGATGCGCATCCGGGGCCACCTGCTGCGCCGTATCGAGATTGTCGTTGGCGAAGGTCGCGTGCGCGACGTGCTGGTGATGGAATTTGTTCTGAACTAGGAGGCGAAATTGGAGCTGATTGCGGATATTTTGCTGGTCGCCGGCGCTATGGGTGCGGGTCTGTATTGTTTTGTGCTGTCGCGCCGTCTCAAGCGTTTTGCCGATCTTGAAAAGGGCGTCGGCGGCGCGGTGGCGGTGCTGTCGACCCAAGCGGAAGAGCTGCGGAAATCACTGGATGATGCGCGCAACGCCTCTGATCAGTCGGGCGATCAGCTTAGGGCACTGACGGGGCGCGCCGAAGCGGTGGCACAGCGGTTGGAACTCATGATGGCGTCAATGCATGACGTCGTGCCCGAGAAAGACACTGACCCCCAGCCCGAGGCAGAGGTTTCCGCGACAAACACCGCCACCGAAGTTCCGGAGAGCGTGAAGCACGAAGACAAGCCCAAGCCGCAGGCCAGCGAAGCCGCTGCGCCCGAAGAACAGGCACGACCACCTGAGGGGCTGATGTTCTTCCGGCATGACCGCAAGCAAGGCGAGGCGCAGGCATGAGCCGCGCGCGGACCAACAATCCCAACGCGCGGCCCCGCGGAGGGGTGCTTGCCGTGATCTCATTGCTGATGATCGGCTCGGCCGCCATTCGCATTGGGCTGGAAGCCGGACCCGCCTTTGCCAAACCCGCCAAACCTGAGGCGGAACACGATGAACCCGCCCCGTCGGACACCCGTGACATGCAGGTTCTGCTGACCGAGCTTCTGCGCCGCGAAGAGCGTGTCAAGAAAAAGGAAGACATGCTGCGCGAGCGGGAAAACGCTCTGGAAATCGCGGGTCAGGCTATCGAGATACGCATGGCCGCGCTTGAGGAGGCCGAGGAGTCGTTGCGCACCACTCTGGCGCTGGCGGACAGGGCGGCGGAAAACGACCTGACGCGCCTGACCGATGTCTATCAGAACATGAAGCCGAAAGACGCGGCCGCGCTGTTCGAAACCATGGACCCGACCTTTGCCGCCGGGTTTCTGTCACGCATGCCACCGGATGCGGCAGCCGGGGTTCTGGCGGGGCTCAGCCCCGAAGCGGCCTATACGATCAGCGTTGTCATGGCGGGCCGAAACGCCTCGGCCCCGCAGGAATAGCCGCCCGTGTCCCCCGCGGTTGCAACACACATAGCCGGAGATCTCAGATGATTGGAATTGTTGGAATTGTCGTCATTTTCGTTATGGTCTTCGGCGGTTATCTGGCCGCTGGCGGTAAGATGGCCATCATTCTGAAATCGCTTCCGTTTGAAATGATGATGATCGGTGGTGCCGCAGTTGGTGCCTTTTTGATCAGCAACGACATCGGCGGCGTGAAACACACGATCAAGGACATGGGGAAAGTCTTTAAAGGCCCGAAATGGAAGCCCGAAGATTACCGCGACCTGTTGTGCCTGCTGTTTTCCCTCATTCGCATTGCCCGCGCCAATCCGGTAGAGGTGGAACAGCATATCGAAGACCCCGGCAGCTCTGACCTGTTTTCGTCCTACCCCAGAATTCTAGCCGACAAAGAAGCGGTTGATCTGATTTGCGACACGATGCGGTCCGCGGCGATGAATTACGACGATCCGCATCAGGTCGAAGAGGTTCTGGAGAAGCGGATGGAGGCGAATTTCCACCATGCCCTGCATTCGAGCCACGCCTTGCAAACCGTGGCCGATGGCCTGCCCGCGCTTGGAATTGTCGCCGCCGTTCTGGGGGTAATCAAGACAATGGGGTCCATTGATCAGCCACCGGAAGTTCTGGGAAAACTGATCGGCGGCGCCCTTGTGGGTACGTTTCTGGGCGTCTTTCTGGCCTACGGACTGGTCGGTCCCTTTGCGGCCAAGCTGAAATCCGTGGTCGAGGAAGACAACCACTTCTATCAGCTGATCAAGGAAGTTCTGGTTGCAAACCTGCACAACCACAATGCCGCAATGTGCATTGAGGTGGGACGCCAGAACACACCAACGCATAACCGCCCTGGTTTCTCTGAGCTTGAGGATGCCTTGAAAGAGCTCAAACGGGCAGCGGCATGAGGCAAACCGCGATACTGGTTGCAGCGTTGATCACGCTTGCAACGGCCGCAACCTCTGAAGAGGTGATTGTGCGGTCCGGTGAACATGACGGCTACACCCGGCTGGTTTTCACCGTTCCACCGGATACGGGCTGGGTTCTGAGCCAGCGTAAGAACGGTGCCAAGCTGGCAATTGACCTGAAGGGTGTCACATTTCGGACGGGTTCGGTGTTTGCGCGGTTGACATCAGATCGGCTGGCCGCGCTGTCGCAGGCGCAACCCGGTGGCGCGCTTGAGCTGGAATTCGGGTGCGATTGCACGGCGTCGGCGTTCCTGTTTCGAAACTCGATGATCGTTCTGGACATTGCACCAGCAATAGCCCTGCCGCCCCTACTTGCAGATATCCCTCCGCCGACCCGAATAAATCGGGATGCTCTGAAACCTCAGCCCCCGGAACAAAAGCTTCCTTCCCAGCTCGACCTGCCGCTTCTGACCGGGCAGACGCAAGGGATCAGGGATCAATTGTCGACCCGTCTGGTGCAAGGGGCGGATCGTGAGCTGCTTGACCTGAATCTGGCACCTGTCGGACCGCGCCGTTCTGCCTCGTCCGAGGCCGTGACGCTGTTACCCGGATTGACATCGAACATCCGCGTGACCTCGGTTCTGGATGATCTGCAGGACATTCTGAACTCTGGTTTGCAGCAGATCGACGACAACCCGGTTTGTATCTCAACGGCTGAACTGGGGTTCACGACATGGTCCGGGACGCGCCCGTTTCCAGAGCAGGTGTCCGCCTTGCGCACCGCCCTATACAAAGAGTTCGACCGTCTTGACGCGGAAAGCGCGCTGAGCCTGGCAAAGCTCTATGCCTATCACGGCTTTGGGGCCGAGGCGCAAAAGGTTTTGCAGTTATTGAACACCCCATCGGAAGAGGCTGGACATGTTGAAGGGATTGCACGGCTGGTGGATGAGCGGCCAGCACAGGTGCCAAATCCATTCAGGGGCCAGCAACGGTGTAACGGCGACGTGGCACTTTGGGCCGTGCTGTCCGAAGGTCAGCTGGCATCCGACGCACATCTTGAAGCCATCGAACACAGCTTTGCAAAGCTGCCAGAGCATCTTCGCCGCCATCTTGGCGCGCGGCTTTCGGATATCCTGACAAACGCGCAAGAGCTTGAGGCCGCGCGCAGGATAATGCGTTCGGTCGACCGGGTTGAACAGAACCCGTCCCCGAACGCCACGCTGGCCCGGGCTGGCGTCGCCGAAGCCGAAGGCAACGGCGCCCTTGAAGAGGCCCTGCTGACCGAGGTCGCGACCTCGGCCGGGACAAAGACCGAAGCGCCTTTGGCTTTGGCCCGGCTGGTGGAAAATCGGTGGTCAGACCGCAAGACCGTGTCTTCAAGGGAACTTGAACTGGCCGCGTCGTACGCGATCGAATTCCGGCGATCCGAACTGGGCCCGATGATGAACCGCGCCCATGCGATTGCCCTGGGTCTGAGTCAGGATTTCGACAGCGCATTCGATGTGATCCAGTCTTTGCCAGACGGCCCGGACAGCAACAGCGCTTTCAACCGTCACCTGCAATTGCTGGCAGAGCGATCAGACGACCTTACCTTTTTGCGTCAGGTTACGCTGGTGCAGCAGTCGGATCGCATGGCGGCGCTGTCCACGGATACCGCGATTGCACTGGCCGAACGCTTGGCCGTGCTTGGCTTTGCCGATCAGGCCGTTGCGCTGACAAACAGGCCTGAAGATCAGGCCCGGCGATCAGAGCGCGCCCGTTTGCGCGCCCGTGCGGCGTTGTTGTCGGACCGCCCGCAACAGGCCATGCTTGAGCTGGCCAATGATACCTCGGATGAGGCGCTCGTCCTGCGGGCGCAGGCGTTGGACAAGGTGCAGGACTACGCCGCAGTGGCCGAACTCATGCAGAGCCGCGGGCAACAGGACGAGGCGAACCGATACCTATGGCTGGCCGGGTTGCCGGGGAAAAGATCGGGGCCATCTGACGGAAAATACGCAAGCCTCAACCAAACTGCGGAGGCCCTTTTGGCCCCGCCGGTTCGCGTGTCAGGCAAGCCGCTGGCTGATGCGGGAAGCCTACTGGAGGACAGTCAGGCAACGCGGCAGAGGATCGTCGAAATGCTGAACACGGTCAGGGTGGAGTGAGGTTTCCCAACCGACCGGACCAATTGCCCGGATCGATGCAGGCAGGACGGGGCGCGGTTCACGGTTCTGGCGGATCAAAAATCAGCGGTGTCAGGTCTGCATACCGCACGCTTTTGTCCGGCCAGCCAAGTATTACACGACGGATGCGGTCGGCACGTACTTCCCCAAGCACAGGGGCTGCAAACTGCATGTATTTGGCGATGACGTCGTCCCGTGTCATGGGGGCCTCGGGGCCGCCGCGGGCATGAATATCCCCGGATTTCAGAACACGGCCATCCGTTGTTGTGATCGTGACATCTGCCCAGCGCCCTTCAGGAAACCGGACGCTGTGGTGTTCGCTTTCCGCGACCGTGATGCGGGACATCAGATTGGCGACCGCGGGATCAGACAGGCCAGACCTTGAGATATGTTCAACGCCGATGCGCCCGTAAACGGCCTGAACTGCCACGGCAAATGGCAGGGAATACTGCGCTTGCGAAGTTGTTTCGGGCAGCCCCGCAAAAAGACAGGCCGCCTGATGAAAGCTGTTGATATGCACTGTTTCGATCTGCGCGCTGGTCAGGTCATGCGCGATCATGACAGCGCGCACGCCATCAATCGCGGCATGGGCCCAGCGACAGATCGGATAGGGTTTTACATATTGATGTTCGACCTGCCAGAAGGTGCCCAGATCATCCCAGTAGGGTTTGACCTCTTCCGCCTCGATGGTGATGGCGGGCGCGCCGGTAAAGCCGCGTTCAGCCAGAACAGCGGCGGAAAGCCCCACCATCGCGCCCCAGCCCGACCCGTCATGCAGCATTGTCGGGTTGGCAATCTCGCGCATCATCTGGCTGCGTGGCCCGTGATATTCGGCGATCCCCATCGCCTGCCGCATCTGGTCGGCAGACAATCCGCGCAGGCGCGCCGCCATCGCGACCACGCCCAGCGCGTTCCAGGCACCGGATGTGTGGTAGTCGCTGACACTGGCGTGCAGTGACAGGCCCGCGCGCCCGGCCACCTCGTACCCGGTGACGACCGCTGCCAAAGCCTCGGGTCCGGTCAGGTTCGGGCAATGTTCGGCCAGTGCGGACAGCGCTGGCAATACGACCACCCCGATATGGCCCTTGGTGGGGTTATATCCGTCGTGACCATCCAGATTGTCGGTTTGCGTAGCGGCGGCATAGGCAGCACCTGCCATGCTGACGGTACGACCATCGAACAGCATCCGTGCGCCATAAGCAGGATCGGAGCTGGCATAAAGCAACGCTGCCGTGTCCCGAGCGATCACACCTGCCTGCATCGGGCCGGATGCGATCAGGATCCCCATCGTGTCGAGCATCATCAGCGCCGCGGCCTCTAGTGCGCTTTCGGGCATGTCCGAGGCCGCGCGGGTCAGCGTGAAATCGGCAACCCTGGAAAATGTATTTGTCTGCGGGTTATGCGTCATGAGAGCTCTCCTGTCGGGCGGGGCCGGTACAGGAAAGTCAGCCACAGGTAAGGGCGGGCTTGTACTCTGTTCCCGACGCCAAATGTCGGGAACAGAGGAAAACGTATGAAGAAGAGACCCTAGTAAGGGGCTTCGACGCCGTTCATGGACACGTAGACTGTTTTCATTTCCGAAAAATGGTTGATCGCAAGCTTCGAATTCTCGCGTCCGACACCCGACATTTTCGATCCCCCGAACGGGGCCTCGACCGGGGCAAGGTTATAGGTGTTGATATAACAGGTCCCCGCCTCGAACCCGGCCACAACACGGTGCGCGCGGGTCAGGTCATTGGTGAAGACGCCTGCAGCCAGACCAAATTCGGTGTCATTGGCACGGGCCATGACCTCGGATTCCGTGTCGAAATCCAGCACCGACATGACGGGGCCAAAGATTTCCTCGCGCGCGATGGTCATGTCATCGTTCACATCCGCAAAAACGGTTGGTTGCATGTAGAAACCGTCGCCTTCGATCCGGTTGCCGCCGAACACCAGCCTTGCGCCCTCGGCCCTGGCTTTGTCGACATAGCTCAGCGCGATGTTCAACTGGTTTTCGCTGACCATCGGGCCAAAGCTGACGTCCTCGTCCATCGGATCGCCGATTTTGGCATTGGCCAGACGTTCGGACAGGCGTTTCAGGAAGGCATCCTTGATCCCTTTTTGCACAAAGACGCGGGTACCGTTGGAGCAGACCTGGCCCGATGAATAGAAGTTGCCAAGGATCGCGCCGGACACCGCGTTTTCGATGTCGGCATCCTCAAAGACGATCATCGGAGATTTGCCGCCCAGCTCCATGGTGACGTGCTTCATGCCGTCAGCTGCCGCGGCATAGACCTTGCGGCCTGTCGGCACCGATCCGGTCAGCGAGACCTTGGCTACACGCGGATCGGTGACCAGTGCGGCCCCCACGTCGCCATAGCCCTGAATCACGTTGTAGACACCCTTGGGTGCGCCGGCTTCGACCAGAATTTCGGCCACTTTCAATGCCGAAAGGGGCGTGGTTTCCGAAGGCTTGAAGACCATTGTGTTGCCGCAGGCCAGCGCCGGGGCACCTTTCCAGCAGGCAATCTGCGTGGGATAGTTCCACGCACCAATGCCCACGCAAACGCCCAGCGCCTGACGGATGGTGTAGACGAAATCTCCACCGCCCAGCGGAATATGCTCGCCGGTCAGAGAGGCGGCCAACCCGCCGAAATATTCCAGCGCATCTGCACCCGATGTGGCATCTGCCACCGTGGTTTCCTGAATCGGTTTGCCGGTGTCATGGGTTTCCAGAACCGACAGGTCGTAGTTGCGGTCGCGCATAATGTCGGCCGCGCGGCGCAGAATGCGGCCGCGTTCTGTTCCGGTCAGTGCGGCCCAAGCTGCCTGAGCGGTTTTCGCGCTGTTCAGAGCCTTTTCTACAATCGCCGGTGTTGCCGAATGCAGACGGGCAATCACCTCGCCGGTAGCGGGGTAGATCACGTCAATGGCCGCGCCATCGGTATCCTCGACATAGGTGCCGTCGATGAAATGGCTGGCCTTGGGCTGAAACTTCATACCGTGTCCTTTTCGCTCGACCCCGTCCGGGCGGGGCATTTGGTCATTTTGAATCGGCCCTAATGGTTATTGACTGGCCAGTCAATAAAATCATCCAAGCGGCAAGGTCACGCCTGCCCCCGCGCACAAATCTTGAAATTCTTTGGTTAATGTTCTATATATGTTCCACATAGTCAGAGGACAAACCGATGACCCAGCACATGCGCCACGCGGTCCTGAACGGGCCAAACAATGACTACCACCTGCTTCCGGTAACAGACCGGCAGATGCGCTATGCGCGCGCCATTGCCGAGAAATCAGCGCTTGAGATCCCGGTCGAAGTTCAACGTGACAGGCGATTGTTGTCCGACTGGATTTCGGCCCACAAATCATGTGGCACCTCGCAATTCGACAATTACCCGACGGGCAAGCAGGTGGCGTTCGCTGAACGGATTTCACGCAGCAAGCGTCGCCCGATCCCGTCCGAGTGTTTTCGAGACAAGAAAATGATGTCCCGCTGGATTGAGCACAACAGATAAACCTTATTTTGGGTCTTCTGGCGCATGATTGCGGGTATAAAGCGCAACCGCAGCCGCAACAAACATACCCAGCAGAATGTAACCGGTCACAGCCTCGGACACGGCAAGCCCGCGGCACAGGCCGGTCGGGGACATGTCGCCATACCCGACCGTGGTGAAGGTGACATATGAAAAATACAGGACATCCCCCGGACCCTGCGCCCCGACCACACAATTATCGTTGTACCCAAAAGCTCCGTAGACGGCGGCAAACAGGAACGGGACGACCTGGATGAATGACACACCCATCAGGAACAAAAGCCGCCGCGGCGATGTAACCTGGGTCATGTAATACCAGGATTGCGACACCAGCCAGATCAGCAGGCCAACCGACGCGATTGTTCCGATCATGTCACCCGCAGCGGTTTCGTTAAGACGCGATAGCCCGAACCAGGCAAGAAAACTTGTCAGAACCAGCCCCAATGCAGCAATCAGGGTCGATTTCCATTCTTCCAGAGTTGTGGGTTTGCGGTGCATGAACACCCTCTCAGCCTAGTCTGACGGTGATCATCCGACCTAAAGCAAGGGCCTGCAACCCGCTTTCAGTCCTGCCGCAAATGCGGCTCGCCCCGCTTGCGCGCAAGCACTATCTGCTTTTGCCGTTCACGAAAGCGCATCTTGTCAGCCTCGGAGGTCTCGTCGATGCATTGGTGACAGGACACGCCATGTTCATATTCGGGGCGTTTCATATCCTCGGGCAGGATCGGGCGACGGCAGCCATGGCACAGCTTGTGCGGCCCTTCAACAAGGCCGTGGCCAACCGAGACGCGGTTGTCGAACACAAAGCAGTCACCCTGCCACGAGCTGTCTTCGGATGGCATCTCTTCAAGATAGCGCAGGATACCACCTTTTAGGTGATAGACATCCTCGACCCCCTGCCCCAGCAGGTAATTGGTGGACTTCTCGCACCGGATACCGCCGGTGCAGAACATGGCAACGCGCTTGTTGTGAAAGCGATCTTTGTTCGCCTCCCACCAGGCCGGAAATTCGCGGAAACTGGCTGTTTCAGGGTCTATTGCGCCTTCAAACGTGCCGATCGCCACTTCGTAGTCATTGCGGGTGTCGATCACCACGACATCGTCCGAACGGATCAGATCGTTCCAGTCCTGCGGATCGACATAGTTGCCGACACGGGCGCGCGGATCGACATCCGGCTGACCCATGGTCACAATCTCTTTCTTCAGCCGCACTTTCATCTTGCCGAAAGGCGGATGGTCCGAGGACGCCTCTTTCCACTCCAGATCCGAGCAACCGGGCAGAGCCCGGATATGCGCAAGAACCGCATCGATCCCGGCGCGTGGGCCTGCGATGGTGCCATTGATGCCTTCTTGCGCCAGCAACAGCGTTCCCGTGACGGACTGCGCGCGGCACAGATCAAGCAACGGTTCGCGCAGCGCGACAGGGTCCGGGAATCGGGTAAAGTGATAGAGGGCAGCGATCGTGTACATATGCGCGATCTACCCTCGCAAACCCGGAGTCGCAAGGGATTGCATTGACGCCCCGCGCCCAGCCCCCTACCGATAAGGCAGTTATACGGAGGCCGCCATGACCCATGCCCTGCTTGTCATTGATGTCCAGAACGACTTTTGCCCCGGCGGTGCCTTGGCAGTGGCCGGAGGAGATGAAATCGTCGCGCCGATCAACGCCATGATGGAGGAGTTTGACGCCGTGATCCTGACGCAGGACTGGCATCCGGCGGGGCATTCTTCGTTCGCCAGCTCGCACAATGGCAAAAGCCCGTTGGAGTTGATCGACATGCCCTATGGCCCGCAGGTGCTGTGGCCGGACCATTGCGTTCAGGGCTCAAAAGGTGCCGCGTTTCACCCCGAGTTGCGCACCGATGGCGATTTGATCCTGCGCAAGGGGTTTCGCAGTGGCATCGACAGCTACTCGGCGTTTTTCGAAAACGACCATCAGACGCCAACAGGCCTGAAAGGCTATCTTGAAACCCGAGGCATCACCCGTTTGACACTGGTTGGATTGGCGACCGATTTCTGCGTTCACTATTCGGCTGTAGACGCTGCCCGGTTGGGATTTGATGTCACAGTCCGGATGGATGCCTGCCGCGCGATTGACATGGACGGATCGCTGGCTGCCGCACAACAGGCCATGCGCGATGCCGGTGTTACGCTGGCCTAAGGTGTCGCCCCGGCAGCTGCCAGCAACTTGATCGTCACAAACAGAATAACGGCCAGCCCGAACGCCAGCCCGATACGCCCCGAAATAGAACGCCGACGTGCCGAAACGGGCTGCTGTGGCGGTGGCGGCGGTTTGCGCACCTGACGCGTACGCACGATCCCGGCCATGGGCTGTGCCATCCGTATGTAATGCAGAAAGTCCCACAGGTTGAACTCGCCGCAATACTCACCCTGAACGCCGCGCGATTTTATGTTCTCAAACAGAGAACGCAGAATCCTGACCCGGTCCACCTGATCTTCGGCCGGAAACACACCGGGCACGATGCCGCTGTTCCGCGACTCGAGGCTGAACCCCGCATCCAGGAAAATCTTGCGGATTTTCGGCGATGTTCCCCGTAGCGCATCGGCTGTTCTGATGTCGCGAAACACCGCACACACCTGGCGTTCCACATCAGAGGCTGACCCCAGCTTTTCGGGGTCGAAATCGTTCAGTGCTACATTAACAATGTCAAAATCGTACTCGAGACCCATTCACAAACTCAGTTTCGTCTTACCATCCCCTTTTCTCACTAACCGGCGAAGACACTGCACAATAAGCCCGTAATGTGACGTCATGCTGGCATTGTCACCAAATCAGCGACTCTTGCCATTCCCGAAATCGATTGATCTAACTACGGAAATCGCAGGAGTTCCCCATGGTCGACATCGCGACCCGTGTCTACAATCATAAATGGAAGATTGACCCGATTGTCCGGTCTTTAATCGACACAGACTTCTACAAACTGCTGATGTGCCAGTCAGTGTTTCGAAACAAGCCCCAAACAAACGTGGTGTTTTCCCTGATCAACCGGTCGAATCACGTGCCTTTGGCCCGTTTGATTGATGAAGGCGAGTTGCGGGAACAGCTGGATCATATCCGCTCGCTTAATCTCAGCCGGGGGGAAAGCACCTGGCTGCGGGGCAACATGTTCTATGGAAAGCGCCAGATGTTCCGTTCCGATTTCATGGAATGGTTCGAGAATATGCGCCTGCCGCCTTACCACCTTGAATGCAAAGGCGATCAGTACGAACTGACCTTCGAAGGCAAATGGCACGAGGTCATGTTGTGGGAAATTCCGGCGCTGGCGGTATTGATGGAATTGCGGTCGCGCGCGGTGCTGAACGACATGCGCCGGTTTGCGCTACAGGTGCTTTATGCCCGCGCGATGACCCGCGTGTGGGAAAAGATCGAGAAGCTGAGTACGATCAACGGTTTGGGCATCGCGGATTTTGGCACGCGGCGACGGCATTCCTTCCTGTGGCAGGACTGGTGTGTGCAGGCGATGATAGAAGGGCTCGGCCCCGCGTTTACTGGGACATCGAACTGCCTGATCGCGATGCGGCGTGAGGTTGAGGCCATCGGCACCAACGCGCATGAGCTGCCGATGGTCTATTCCGCGTTGGCCGACACCGATGCCGAACTGGCGCAGGCCCCTTATGACGTTCTCAGCGATTGGCACGACGAACATGACGGCAATCTGCGCATCATCCTGCCCGATACCTACGGCACCAAGGGCTTTCTGGACAACGCGCCCGACTGGCTGGCGGGCTGGACCGGTATTCGTATCGACAGCGGCGACCCGGCTACCGCCGCCGAGGTGGCCATCGACTGGTGGAAAGCGCGCGGAGAGGACCCGACCCAAAAACGGATCATTTTCTCGGACGGGTTGGACGTAGGCAGTATTCAGGAATTGCATGCACAGTTTGCGGACCGCACCAAAGTATCTTTCGGCTGGGGTACCTTGCTGACCAACGATTTCCGCGGACTGGTCCCTCATGACGCGCTGGCACCGTTCTCACTGGTCTGCAAAGCCGTATCCGCAAACGGACGCCCGACGGTAAAGCTGTCGGACAATCCGGAAAAGGCAATGGGCCCTGCGGATCAGATCGAGCGATACAAACGGGTGTTCGGCGTGGGCGCACAGGAAGCGATCAAAGTGATTGTCTGAGCTAAGGCATAATACCAAACACTTACCCTCAATTCATATAATGTTAGGACTGAACGACCACCGACTGGCGTCGGTAGGATCGGCGATATGGTTTTCGAGGTATTGCAGCACGATGTCTTCGGTGATGGCACCGTTGGTGGTTGAGAAATACCTCCTGCCCCAGAACCGGCGACCCCAGTAGCGGCTGCGCAGGGCGGGAAGTTCCCGTTGCACCTTGTGAGACGAACGGCCCTTCATCTTGCGCACCGGACCCGAGATGGCAATCTTCGGCGGCACCGACACGAACAAATGCACGGGATTGCTCGACAACACCCCGCGCAAGATGTCGACCTCGTTCTCGTGGCAGACCCAACGGATGATGGCGCGCACCCGCAAGCGCACCGCACCGGTCAGCACCTAGTAGCGATACTTGGTCGACCAGACGATATGGTAGCAGTGATAGAAAACACAGTGCTTGCCAGTGTCATACTACATGACCTTACCCTCTGGAAAATGAGCCTTCGAACCGGCTGCGGCTCATTTTCCAGAGGGTAAGATCATAACACGATTCTCCGCGCTGAAGCAGGTCCGACTGGAGGTCGGAGGGTTTACTCCAATGAGTGGATACTGAAACTTGTGGTGCCGCTGAAGGGACTCGAACCCCCGACCCCATCATTACGAATGACGTGCTCTACCAGCTGAGCTACAGCGGCGCCTTGAGTCATCCGGAACTGGCCTCTACCGGATGAGATGGCCCATTTAAACTGTCAGCCTAAAGCCTGCAAGACCAGTTATGTCCGTTCGGGCCTTTCCCCCCTTTTCACCAGAGGTTGTCGTCGACGTATTGGGCCAATGATCAATCCAATGGGGCGAGCTTCCAGTTTGTGAAATTTTTGTAACGACGCATGAGTAGTTTTGACTCTAAGTTTATTATTCTATATTTCATGAAATATGATGGAAGAGATAACCGACCAGCTGGCCATCCTTGGCCACCCGCAACGTATCACCGTATTTCGCATGTTGATGCGACGGTATCCTGACACTGTTCCAGCGGGGGAACTGGCGTCGGAACTGGGGATCAAGTCCAGCACCTTGTCGAACTATCTCAACGCGTTGCAGCGATCCGGGCTGGTCAAGCAGGAACGATCCGGGACGTCACTGCTCTATTCGATTGAGATGAAGAACGTGCAGCACATGTTCGATTTCCTGCTCGTGGATTGCTGCCGTGGCCGACCCGATCTTTGCATGCCCTTGGCCAAAGGGCGCGAAACCATGGCTGACCGAAAGTTCAATGTGTTGTTCATTTGCGTGGGTAATTCTGCCCGGTCGATCTTTGCCGAATCCCTTTTGCGAGATATCGGCGGGGATCGGTTCAATGTGTATTCGGCCGGCATACGACCGTTTTCCGAACTCAACCCGTTTGCAATTCGGGTTCTGCAAGACAAGGGGCATGATACATCGGCGCTCCGCTCCAAGAATGTATCCGAGTTCTCGCGACCGGGCGCACCTGAAATGGATTTCGTCTTTACGGTCTGCAATCAGGCTGCGAACGAAGAATGCCCCGCGTGGGAAGGCCAGCCGATCAGCGGTCACTGGGGCATGGCGGATCCGGTCAAGGCAGAAGGCACCGATGCCGAGAAAAGCCTGGCCTTTCAAAACGCGTACGGCGCGCTGAAGCGTCGGGTTCAAGCCTTTACATCGCTGCCGGTTGAAAGCCTGGACCGGATCGCACTGCAATCCGCCGTTGATGAAATCGCGCGGTCGCCACTTGAGGATGCGCCATGACGACTTACGCTGTGAACGGCCTTGGCCGAATGGGGAAACTGGCCCTGAAGCCCTTGTTGGAACGGGGCGCAAAGATTGCCTGGATCAACGATGCCTTCGGCGACCCCCAGATGCACGCGCATCTGTTGGAGTTCGACACGGTACACGGGCGTTGGGATGCAGAATTCAGCTTTGATGCCGACAGCATCACTGTGAATGGAACCCGCCTGCCGTTCATCGGCACGAAAGACCTGAACACCCTGCCGCTGGATGGCGTTGATGTCGTGATCGACTGTACGGGCGTGTTCAAGACCGAGGCCAAGCTGGCCCCATATTTTGATGCCGGGGTAAAGAAAGTCGTCGTCTCTGCCCCGGTCAAAGACGGCCCGACGGCAAATATCGTTGTTGGAGTGAATGAAAGCACATATGACCCCGCGACCCATAAAATTGTGACAGCGGCCTCTTGCACAACGAATTGCCTGGCGCCGGTGGTCAAGGTGATCCACGAGAATCTGGGTATCCGCCACGGGTCGATGACTACGATCCATGACGTGACCAACACGCAAACAATCGTTGATCGGCCCGCAAAGGACTTGCGGCGCGCACGGTCGGCCCTCAACTCACTGATCCCGACGACCACCGGTTCGGCCACCGCCATCACACTGATCTATCCGGAACTCAAGGAGCGTCTGAACGGTCACGCCGTCAGGGTGCCGCTTTTGAACGCCTCGCTGACCGATTGCGTATTCGAAGTTGAGCGGGCCACCACGGTTGACGAGGTCAACGCCCTCTTTAAAGCGGCGGCTGAGGGTGACCTGAAGGATATTCTGGGTTATGAAACCCGCCCTCTGGTATCTACCGATTACACCAATGACAAACGCTCCTCGATTGTCGATGCGCCCTCGACCATGGTGACAAACGGGACACAGGTGAAAATCTATGCGTGGTACGACAATGAGATGGGCTATGCGCACCGCTTGGTGGATGTGGCGCTGATGGTCGGGTCCTCGCTGTGACCCAGCGGCCCGAAGGACTGTCGGCTTATGTCGCGGTCACGGCGGCTTATTGGGCCTTCATGCTGACTGACGGGGCGCTCAGGATGTTGGTGCTGCTGCACTTTCACACCATGGGATTCTCACCGGTTCAGCTGGCCTATCTGTTTGTGCTTTATGAGATTGCTGGGATCGTCACCAACCTGGCCGCAGGCTGGATTGCTGCCCGGTTCGGGCTAACGTCCACCCTGTATGCAGGATTGGGGCTGCAGGTGGTGGCGTTGCTTGCCATGACGCAGCTTGATCCGCACTGGACCGTTACCGCCTCGGTCAGCTTTGTGATGATGGTACAGGGGGCAAGCGGAGTGGCCAAGGATCTGGCCAAGATGTCGTCGAAATCATCAGTCAAATTACTGGCCCCGGCCGAGGGCGGCGGGTTGTTTCGGTGGGTCGCTGCGCTGACCGGATCAAAAAATGCCGTCAAAGGGCTGGGTTTCCTGTTGGGCGCGGCCATGCTGGCCACGTTGGGATTCATGGCGGCAATCCTGGTCATGGCGGCGGTTCTGGCACTGATCCTGTTCGCAGTTATCCTGTTCATGCCAGCGGGCCTGCCGAAGGGGCGAAAAGGGGCGAAATTCTCGGAAGTATTGTCAAAATCCGCCAATGTGAACTGGCTGTCCGCGGCGCGGGTCTTTCTGTTCGGTGCGCGCGATGTCTGGTTCGTGGTCGGCATCCCGATCTATTTCTATGCCGTCCTGTCGGATGGCACCGAGGACGGCAACCGTTCCGCGTTCTTCATGATCGGAACATTCATGGCACTGTGGGTCATCCTCTATGGTGCGGTGCAGGCTATCGCGCCAAAGATTCTTCGTGCGGCGGATCGAACCGAAGGTGATTTGATCCGTGCGGCACGCAGGTGGGCGATTGTCCTTTTCTGCGTTCCTGCGGCTCTAACATTGGCAGTATCGCTGTCAAATGGGCCTGAAACCTGGCTGACCATAACGCTTGTAGCTGGGCTGCTGATCTTCGGAGCAATCTTTGCGGTGAATTCATCGCTGCATTCCTATCTGATCCTGGCTTTCACCCGGTCCGAACGTGTGACAATGGATGTCGGATTTTATTACATGGCAAATGCAATAGGCCGGCTGATCGGCACGGTTCTGTCCGGCCTGACCTACCAGATCGGAGGATTGCCACTGGTCCTCGGGACCGCGACCGTGATGGTGGCCCTTGCTGCGTTGACTTCAGGCAAACTGAGGGATCAAACCTCCGAAGCACTGACGTGACCATTTCGAACGATATCTCACGGACTGGATCGCTCTTGCCATGATCGGTGGCGTTCTGATCAGAGGGGCTGCGCAAGGTTATTGAAGAACGATTAGCGAGAATTTTATATGTTTCGGCATATGACCTCGCAAAGCTTAGCAAATCATGACGGCGCCACTGGCCGCGGAAACCCGGTATCTGTTAAACAATACGGTATTTTTGGTGACCCCGGCAGGATTGTTTACCAATTTACGTTGATGCATTTGTAATTGTTTTCAGCCACTTAAGTCAACACTGAATGCCAATGTGTCACCTGCTGTGTCACTGTTTTGAGTGTTTGTGGACCAGTGGTAGCTACTTCTGACATCTTCGATGTGAAAGACGTATTTTTGACCTGCGCTATTCTATAACAGACAATAAAAATTCATATACCTGAATATATCGTTGTTGTTCGTCCACAATTTGATCGTATTCCACAATTATCTGCTAGGCATAGAAACCGATGCAGTTGAATTGCGCCTTGGGTAACCTGAGTCTTTGCTCATGACTATTCACCCAATCCGGGAAATGGCTGCGGTTAATGAGCGGGCGTAGACACTTTACCTGATGAGACACTGCTGGTAGCAATCATCATATAGTTGAAAGCCAATGCGAGATACCTCTTTTGATTAAAGTTGACTTGAACTCACGTGTTATTCCCGCAGAACATCAAGTGTTTATGGTTCGGCCCGGATCAAATTATAAGCTGTATTCATTCTTCGAAGAAACAAATGCGATATTTGCAGACGTTCTTGGTCTCGAACTCAGACCCGGTGTTCCTCTAGCCGAACAAGAGAACATTACTGCCCAACTGCACCGAGCCAGAAGACTGCGGGCGTATCATCGCTTCTCTGGGGAAGAGGCACCATCGAGAAAAATAGAGGACTACTCTGTCTACGTTTCCGATCGAAGCACGGCTCAGCTAAGCAGGATTTTGTCTGGTTTCTTTGAATCTGCAAAAAAAGGTGACCTCGTTGTCGTACCGCCCCGCGCATTTGTTCAAAATGCATTGATTGGCGAACTCACTGGCGAACCAACTGACTTTGTGACACGCCAATTTCCCAAACTTTATGGTGAAGATTGGCTGTACGGAAGAAGTGTGAAATGGCTGGGGAAAATCCCTAAAGGAAAACTCTCGCCTTACCTACTCGACCTTGGATCAAAACCAAATGCGTTCGTCTTGCTCCCGAGAAATGAGCGCCTCGCGCTATACCGAGAAGCTTACGGGAGCTACATTTTACCAAACGAGTTCAGGGCGAGGTTCAACGTCGACAACCAAGAATTCACCACAACCAACGATCTATATATTCAGGCATTCTTTAACTTTGTCGCTGCTAACTCCATGCGAATAGCCGAAAAAAAGGAGGTTCTCCCGATACATGAAGCCGCTTTTGAACAGCTTGGAGATTATGCACTAGACTTACAATCGAACATCAATTCACCGGGATATTTGAACCTAATTTCGACACGCGTATCACCGCTTGTTGCAACAGCACTCTTTGCGATAGCGATAACAATTGGGGTTGAGGCCGTTCAAGCCGCAGAACAAGGCACTATATTAATTGGGAACTCTCTTGACGCCGATGACCCATGCACAGCAGTGATCAACGTTGAGGTAATACAGCATCTGAAGTTGCTGGGTATTGAAAAGTGGGGGGCAGCTTGCGAAATCGCGCGGCAGGTTGAGGAATCTACGGGACTTAGCGGACAGGCTGATATTGTGGTAGAAGAGGACTGATGAGAATGTCAGACCAAACATCAAACGACGACAAGAATCCCAAGCTCTTTAGCTTGGGTGCATTCTTTTCTTCTAAGGTTGGTCTTGTGGTTTTGTCTGTAGTTCTGACCTCTGTAGGCGGTATTGTAGGGTCGTATGTTCAACGGCAGTATGATGTATTTGATACCAATCGAGAATTGGCAATTCGGTACTCGGACGAAGCAGCGATGTCTGCAAAAGAAGTGGACAAAGCGGTTCAGTTGATGGTCCAAACGATTGGTGATCCAGCATCCGCGATATCAAGCGACGATGTTCAGAAACTCAGACTTGCAATGTTGGACCTTCGTTCAAGCGTCGAGCGTCTGGCGATTGAGATTGGTTCGGACGGGGCATTGTACCAAGAGTATCAGGAAGCAATGACCAATTTGGTCCTGACCGCCGAAAATACTACTGGGTCTGCTGATGCGAAGCCATTTGTAGAAGCATTGAACAGTTTCTATGTGAGCAAGCTTGCGTTTGAAAAAGGTGTAGCCGCACAATACAACGATAACCTTGGTTAGTTCGGGTTAAGCCGGGTAACATCGATGGCTATCTTAGCTAACTTATAGCACAGATCGTGCAGTGGACCGTGTTCAGTATTTGTCCCTCGTCTAGTCTCGAAAGCGTCCTCTGAACCCGTGAAGCATACCATCTACCACCCCTAGGCGTAGGACCCCCAAAGGCGTTCAGAAATGTAATGTCGGCTTAGTCAGCACTCCAACGCGGCACTAGCATTATTTCGCCTTCGTGCGACAAATCAGGATCGACATGAACATTACCAGCCAAAATGTTTGCAGCCAAAGCGCTTGCTATTCCCTGACTATAACCAATCGGAACAGTTTGAAGCTGTTCTGCGGCATCAGAGCTCAAAGGAACAATTTTTCCGGGATTTTGAAGAACCAGTATCGCCCAATCTCTTAACGGACCTTTGGTTGCCGGATCGTCTTGCGGGTTTTCAGCCAAGATACCCACGGCAATTTCCGTCATCTGTGCCGCTGTAGAACGAGTATTCGACTGCCCGTTCAAAACAGCAACAGTAACCCCCACAACAACTGGAATTAGCACTGCGCCCGTGATCTTGCCTACCACTTCCGCCTTATCCCACCGATCTTTAGTCATTTGTAGTTAAGTCCTTTTGGTCACTGATAATCCGATAGACTGACGCCCTTCCTATCCCAAGGCGCTGGGCGATTTCCGAGGGACCAACCCCTTCAGAACGCAGTTTCAGAACATCACCAGCTTTGGCCCGTGCAGTCGGCTTGCGCCCTTTGTACTTACCTTCGGCCTTGGCCTTTGCGATGCCTTCCCTCTGGCGCTCCAACATGATCCCACGCTCGAACTCGGCAATGCCACCAAGAACGGTCAACATCAGTCTGCCAGTCGGCGTTGAGGTATCAATGCCAAGGTTTACAATCTTCAGCGCCGCACCTTTGCTTTCAAGCTCATTTAGGATGGACAGAAGATGGGCAACTGAACGGGCCAAGCGGTCAAGTTTGGTGACTACCAATGTATCCCCTTCACGGATGAACTCTAAGGCCTGACTAAGCTGTTCTCGGGCGGTTACATCGACAGAAGAGACTTGCTCTTTAAAAACCTTCTCACACCCTTGAACCTCCAGTTCATCAAGTTGGGTCTCGAACCCTGCTTTCTGATCTAAGGTCGATGTTCTGGCGTATCCAATCAGCATGTCTTGTCTTTCTCATTAGGGTTATAAACATAGAGGTACATATGTCTCAAAATGTCAACTCCCATTCTATTGAAACATCATGCTGAGCAAATTCGATTGCACCACAAGGGCAAGCCCTATTGAGACCAAGGGCTAGTCAGAGCGAATTTCAATCAAGTGATACCTGCTACTCTCCACTCCGTGCTTCGACCTTACGAAGTGCCAATCAGACAACACTCCTTGTTTTTTGTTCTCGCCAAAGAGGGGGCGGGGGTTTTGAAAACCGACTTCAAAAAAAGGGGGTTAATTATTGTTGTTATTATTGTTTTTATTTTGCCCACCCCTTGAAGGAAAGGCGTCCACAGAGCCGCTGAGAGGCCCTCTGAGTAGGGCAATGGCATTTTCCTGTGGTGGGGTGGCTGACAAACCAAAGGCACCCCCTAGGGACTCCAATTTGTCAATTCGGGTGTCAAGTTATTCTGCCTTATAGAGAAGGCAGAAACCCCGCGTTACTCTGAACGGCCCTATTGAGGGGTAGACTCCGAGCCAGTCTGTCTCCGGGTCTATCGCTGTCTCCATGACTGAGCGTTATTCGGCCTTATAGAGAAGGCAGAAACCGGACCTTCATCCGCAAACACCCCAAATCCAGCGAGCGTTATCCGGCCTTACAGAGAAGGCAGAAACCTCCGGCCCAATATTTTTTGGGTCTAATACAATTTAAAGGAAACAACACATTGAACTTAAACGATCCAATCATTGACCAAACCATAACCAAAAAGGCGTTGGCGTCCTCAACGGCATTGTCAAACGTTAGACACGCAAGGCTTAACGACAAACTAGAAGACTACTTGAATGTCGGACGATACATGCACGCTGCTCGACCACACTTCAAATCCAAGAAGAAATACGGACAGTATATATCCAAAGAACTGCCAAGGACCAAAGAATGGGACGCGCCTTTGCGTAGTAGCTGCTTATGGCTCTACAGAGCATTGAACGTCCCCGGCTCAGATGGCTATGGCGACCTCCTAGATGTGCTTGGTGTCAAAAGCCTTACCGAACTCAAAACGGCCAACCCGACCAAGATCAAAGCATACTACAAATATGCAAACGGTTCTTGGGATCGCACAAATCCCAAGCGCGAAAAAACGAGAAAAACCCCTTCCAAAACGGAGCGATCACACGCGCCTCTGATGCCAAGGAAACTCCTAGAGCATTGGCAAATCATCAACGGAAAATCGTATGAGGCAAACCTATGTCTGCCGAATATCTGAAAAGGCTAGAAGCTGGTATCCGTGCTGCTGACGCTAATCCGTGCAGAACGGTTTGCTATGCTGGACGCGAGTCTAGCCACCCTGTTTCCGCAAGACACGCAATCCCGTGAATTCTGGCTCAAGGAATTTTACCCATTGGCCTCCATTGGGAATGATAAGGCTTATTCAGAGCCGAAGAAGAAGATGTCTAAGAAGAAGGCTAAAAGACATTCCGATAGCATTCTGGCTGATGTAGCGCTGGTCGTTTGATTGTGTCCCCTTCCTTTAGACCGATTTAAGGCACGTTAGACGTGTTCACTGTTCGGTCTCACAGGGAGGGGACTCCTTAGCGTTCATAGTAACCCGATAGGTAGTCATAAGGTATATCTCTAGGTATGACTTGTGTTGCAGGGGTGGTAACCTCAACACCTTAGGCAGCTTCCCATAGTAGTTCTTTAGCTTTCAACCTTGAATGTGGGCCTTAAACCTATGTGCCAGCAGAACACATCACCAAAGACGCTCATAGCCACATCTGCATCCGCGACCCGAACAATAAGGCAGTCATGAACTGGAAGCGCTGGAATGCCATGTTGCCGCTTCAGGGAAAGAAGGGTCTCATTCATGATTGTCGAGTCAAGGGCCTGAAGCCGCAGGGAATTTAGCCCTCTGGTCTCCAACTCATTCAGGAACGGGTATCGGTCCAGAACCTTTTCGACAATGGGGCTTTTAAGGCGTCCCACTCTTCCATTCCCCACAATAACACTGATTACCTGCTTTATCTCTTCCCTGTCTTCGCCCTCAATCTGGTACAGGTCGTCTCCGGCCTCGTAGTCCAATCCGAAAATGCCGTGCAGCATAGTCAACTGGCAAGCCTTTATGTCGATTTCGACGGTTGGCTCACCGCCTATCAAAATTTCCTTCCGCTCTTCTGATTTCCAGTTGATGTAGGTCGAGTCAGACCCGTAGAAGCGGCCCCCGGAGTCCCACTGGTAGTTTTCCGTATCCCCATCATTGAAAACACGGAATAACACTGGTGGCGCTCCAAAGCTGTATTCCCACTCATTCAGGAAAGCATTGATTTCGTTCACATCCGTTTCTAGTGCTGCTGATATCGCTGATCTGGGGTAGTCCGAAATAACGCGAGGCTTTGCCTCCCCACTGATTTTAGCTGCTTTTAGCGTAATCGGTCGGGCTTTGTTCAGATCACTTCTGAAATGGTGTGTCAGGTTCTTTGATGTGATGCCGAACTCGGTCAGGAGTTCAAGCAGCATAGGGGTTGCCCGAAGCCTCGTTGCCCAGCGTTTGTTTGGGGTATTCGGATAGTAAATCTCACCATCAAAATCGTCGCTGCCTCGAAAACCATTGACGACATCCATCAACCCCATTTCGGACCATGCGGATTTCAGGGTTTCATAATGCCTGCTGGTCGCCAGTGTATTCTTGAATTTGGCTCTGTTACTTGACCGCCAGCAGTAACCACTGGAACCGATATTCAACAATGCTTCCAGCAAATCCCCAAGCACCGCCCCAATAGTAGCCTTCAAGGATTGGGCGTCATGCGCTTTGGGTGCCCTACTTCTCGTGCCCTGTGTCTTCTGAAAGGCTACCGTTTGGTCGAACAAAGCGTCAA
>NZ_JBXWQZ010000061.1:0-27137 GCF_059612645.1 Ruegeria sp. YKSF131
CGAACAGGGAAACCTCGACCAACTCATGCAGAAAAACGGCCCCTTCAAAAACCTCTTCGACCAACAGTTCAACAAACACAAACAAAAAGTCGCACAGTAATAGGGGGAGCTCAAGAACAGAGCGCAATGCTCTTTTCAGGCCAATAACTTCCTGATTGCCACGTGCCGTTGAACAGAGATTTTCCGCGCGTCGAGCAATATGCGCATGTTTGACGCGCATATGGCGTAGTGGTAAAATGGCGCAGTCTTGAGGGTAACCAAATGAATGCTCCATCTCGTAGACCGACAAATCTATCACTGGATGGCGATATACTGTCCGAGGCGCGGGATCTGAAGATCAACCTGTCCCGGGCAGCCGAAGACGGCATTCGGGCCGCAGTCGCCAGCGCAAAAGCTGAACGCTGGAAAGCCGAAAACAAGGCCGCACTTGAGAGTTCCAACGCGTATGTCGAGCATAATGGCTTACCGCTGGATACCTACCGACAGTTCTGATGCCAAAATACGACGTGTTCCCCAACCCGTCAGGTGACGGGTATCTTCTGGACATCCAGAGCGATCTGCTGAGCGGGTTGAACACACGCGTCGTCGTGCCCCTGCTTCCCGAAGCGACGGCGCCGATCCCAGCCACCCGGCTCAATCCCGTCTTTGATATCCAGGGCAAACCGTTTGTAATGGCGACCCAATTCATGGCTGCCGTTCCGGTGGGCATTCTAAAATCGCCAGTCGACAACCTTGATGATCACTTTGCGCAGATCACCGCCGGCATCGACATGCTGATGCAGGGATTCTGACAAGCTTCTGGCCCTTGGAGAACCAAGAGCCAGGAACAAGTATGACAATGAAAATCAGTCGTACAGCACTGCCGCGATCTTCGGATCGTCGATGTTGGATGCGTCGTAGTAGTAGAACCCGGTATCAATCAGGGCAGGAACTTCTTCGCCCTTCATCGCAGCTACAGCAGCCTTGACGGTTTCATACCCGATGCCCACGGGATTCTGAGTGATTGCACCCGCCATCAACCCGCTTTTGATCGCATCTTTCTGGGCCTTACCGCTGTCATACCCGATGATGACCAGCCCCTCGGCCCCCAGTTCTTGCACCCCGTTCACCACACCGATGGCCGAGCCCTCGTTGGTGCCGAAGATGCCATTCAGATCGGGGTTCGCCGTCAGGATTGCTTTGGTCACCTCGGTCGATTTCAGGTGGTCACCCTGACCGTATTGAACCGTGACAACTTCGATGTCCGGGTATTTTTCAGCAATACGATTGACGAAGCCGTCACGCCGATCAATGCCTGTGCGGCTGGTCTGGTCATGCGCAACAACGGCCACTTTGCCTTTGCCGCCAATCATCTCGGCCATCTTGTCCGCAGCCAGCGCAGCCGCGGCCTGATTGTCTGTGGTTGCTGTAGAAACCGGAATGTCGCTGTCAACGCCACTGTCAAAGGCGATGATCGGAATGCCTTTTTCATCAGCTTGCTTCAACAGTGGAATGGCGGCCTGGCTGTCCAGAGCGGCAAAACCGATGGCCTTGGGGTTATTGGCCAAGGCCGCCGCCAGCATGTCGATCTGACGATCCACCATGGTTTCGTTGTCCGGGCCTTCAAAGGTGATCGTGACACCGTATTCCTCGGCGGCTTGTTCCGCACCCGACTTTACCGCCTGCCAGAACTGGTGCTGAAACCCTTTGGACACCAGCGGAATATATATGTCTTCCGCTGATGACATTGATGCAGGTATCGAAAGGCTGGCCGCACTCAGGGCCCCCAAAATGAAACGACGTGTTAGCATGTCTTCTCCTCCAGTTGGTCTTCGTTTCTAATTTTTGTGAATGTTCAACCTGTCTTCCTGCGCCGCGCCATATCGGCGTAAACGGCCAGAATGATGATCGCGCCGGTGACAACGGTCTGCCATTCCTGCGCGACGGACAGCACCCGCAAACCATTGGTCAGAACTGCCATGATCAGGGCACCGATCAGGGTGCCAAGGATCGTACCGCGCCCACCGGACAGGGACGTGCCCCCGATCACGACGGCAGCAATAGCTTCCAGCTCGTAGCCAAGCCCCAGCGCGGGCTGCGCCGAATTCAGACGCGACGCGATCAGGATTCCACCGATACCGCAGATCGCACCTGCCAGAGCGTAAATACGCATCTTCCAAAGATCGGTATTCACCCCCGAAAGGCGCACCGCTTCTTCGTTCGATCCGAGCGCAAAGGTGTATCTGCCCAGAACCGTGCGCCCCAGAATGTACGAAGCTGCAATGGCAACAAGGAAAAGGATCAGCACGCCATTTGGGATCGGCAAAGCAGGGAAAACCTCTCCGATCAGCGACCCGCGCGAAATCTGGTCAAAACCCGGCGTGTCATTAAAGTAGATAGGCCGCGTGCCCGAGATCACTAGCGACAACCCTTTTAGGATCAGCATCATACCTAGCGTGGCAATGAAGGGAGGGATTTTCATCTTGGCGACAAAGGTGCCCGAACACAGCCCGCAGAACGCACCCGCCGCAATCGCTGCCACAACCCCCAGCAACAGCGGCATTCCGAGATAGGTCAGCACGACACCGGCAATGACGGCGCAGAACGTCATCAGAGTTCCCACGGACAGATCGATCCCGCCAGTTATGATGACCAGTGTTGCAGCAACCGCCAGCACCCCATTGACCGATGTCGCCTGCAAAATGGCGATCATGTTTGAGGTTTGCATGAAATTCGGCGACGCGATTGAAAACCCGATCAGCAAGGCAATCAAGCTGGCGAAGGCCAGCAGCTTTTGATAGGCGCCGCTTTCGGAGAGACCCGCCAGCGGGCTTTTCTTTTCGATATCCGTTGCTGAGGTCATTACGCTGTTCCTGTTACCTGCATCGCTGCCACCCGCTGGGTCGCCAGATGCATGATATCTTCCTGAGTGGTGTTTTTGCCGCCCGGCAGAATGCCAGTCAGCCGGCCTTCACACATCACAGCGATGCGATGGCTTAGGCGCATGATCTCGGGCAGTTCCGACGAAATCACGATGATCGTCTTGCCCTGCCCGGCAAGTTCTTCCAGCAGCTTGTAGATTTCAGATTTTGCGCCCACGTCGATGCCACGCGTGGGTTCATCGAAAATCAGGATATCGCAATCCCGCAGCAGCCATTTGGCAATGACAACTTTCTGCTGATTGCCCCCGGACAGAAGACGCACCTCCTGCGTGTCCGAAGGCGTGCGAATACCCATCTGCATTATGTAACTCTTGGCTGTCGTGCTGATTTCACTGTCGTTCAGAACACCGACACGTCCGGTGAACATATCCATCGACGCCAAGGCAACATTGTCACGAACGCTCATCCCGGTGGCGAGGCCGAAATGCTTGCGATCCTCGGAAAGATAGCCAATGCCAGCCTTGACGGCATCGGATGGCGTGCGGATCGAGACCACCTGCCCATGCACCCGGATTTCCCCGCTATCCTTGGGATCTGCCCCGAAGATTGCCCGCGCAACTTCGGTACGTCCGGCCCCCATCAGCCCGGCAAAGCCCAGGATTTCACCCTTCAGAACCGAGAAGCTGACATCGTGGATTTCGTGACCCCGACACAGCCCGGTCACTTCCAGCGAAACTTCGGCATCGCTCAGATCGGGGGGAACCAGCGGCTCTTCCTTGACTTCGCGACCTACCATCATCGCGATAATCTGGCTGATCGGCGTTGCTGCCGCGTCAACTGTGCCAACGTATTCTCCGTCGCGCATCACCGTGACCCGGTCAGCGATCTGCTTCAGCTCATCCATTTTGTGGCTGATATAGACAATGCCCACGCCTTCGGCCTTCAGACGGCGGATGATGACGAACAGCTCGGCAATTTCAGCATCGTTCAGGGCCGCGGTCGGTTCATCCATGATCAGAACCCTGGACCGGAAAGACAGGGCCTTGGCGATCTCGACCATCTGTTGTTTGGCGATGGTCAGACTGCCGACCTGCGCCCTGGGGTCGAGGTTTAGGTTCATGGACGCAAAAATCTCAGCTGTCTGTGCATTCAACGCGGCATCGTTCAGTCGGCCAAACCGTTTACGAGGTTCGCGGCCGATAAAAATATTCTGTGCCACCGTCAGATCATTCATCAGGCTCAGTTCCTGATGGATGATGCCGATACCCAAGGCCTGCGCCTCGCGTGGCGTGGTTGGGTTTGCATTACGCCCTTCGATTTGCAGTGTGCCGCCGTCGCGCTGATAGATCCCCGAAAGGATTTTCATCAGCGTGCTTTTGCCTGCACCGTTCTCGCCCATCAGCGCATGGACTTCACCGGGCACCAGATCGAACTGCACTGATTTCAGCGCATGGACTCCGGGAAAGTGTTTCTCGATCCCCGACATGTCGACCAGTTTTGTCATTTACCCTCCCAAACACCCCTCTCCCTAAGGGGTGGTGCGGCCTACATCACCGCGCCGATTTGCCAGGGGACAAATTCGACCCCGCCAAAGCCAAGTTCTTCGCTTTTTGTTTGTTCACCCGATGCAACGCGGATCAGCATTTCGAACAGCTCTTCGCCTTTTGCCTCGATGCTCACGCCGTCTGTGACGATGTCCCCGCAGTTCAAATCCATGTCTTCCGACATCCGGGCAAACATTTCGGAATTGGTTGCCAGCTTGATGCAGGGCGTTGGTTGATAACCGGAAACCGAGCCCCGCCCGGTGGTGAACACGATCAGGTTCGCGCCTGATGCCACCTGCCCCGTGACCGAGCATGGGTCGAAACCGGGGCTGTCCATGAAAACAAACCCGGTCCTGTCGATTTTCTCGCCAAACTTGTAAACACCGCGCAAGGGCGCGGTTCCGCCTTTGGCGACAGCGCCCAGCGATTTCTCAAGAATGGTCGTCAACCCGCCGCGCTTGTTTCCGGGGCTAGGGTTGTTGTTCATCTCACCACCGTTGCGGTGAGTATACCCCTCCCACCAGCGAATGCGTTCTATCAGCTTTTCCCCGACTTCAACGGTCTCGGCCCGCCGGGTCAAAAGGTGTTCTGCACCGTAGATTTCCGAGGTTTCGGACAAGATCGTCGTACCGCCATGCCGCACCAGCAAATCCGAGGCATAACCCAAAGCGGGATTGGCGGTGATCCCGGAATAGCCATCCGACCCGCCGCATTGCATTCCAACCGTTATCGCACTGATCGGCGCAGGTTCGCGTTCGGCCTTGTTCGCGAGTTCGGCAATCCCGCGCAGTTCGTTCAATCCACGTTCAATGGTACGGCGCGTACCGCCCTCACTCTGAATGGTCATGTAACGCAGCACGCCATCAGGACGGATCGGACGACCCCCAACCAGATCGGCTACCTGCATCACCTCGCACCCCAAACCGATCAGAAGGATACCGGCGAAATTCGGGTGCTGGGCATATCCAGCCAATGTCCGGAACAGTGTGGCATAGCCTTCATCTTTTCCCGACATCCCGCATCCGGTGCCATGAACGATCGGGACGATACCGTCCACATTCGGGTACGCGTCCAACAAGCCCCGTTTCTCGGTGGCTTCGGCTATGAACCTCGCCACGGAGCCAGAGCAATTCACCGTTGTCAAAATGCCGATGTAGTTGCGCGTGCCGACCTTGCCATCGGCGCGGTGGAAGCCCTGGAAGATACGGGAGCCTGAAATCTCGGGCAGCGGCGTGTTCGCGCTTGCATATGCGTAGTCCTGCTGATGCGTCCCCATACCCAGATTATGGACATGAACATGCTCGCCTGCGGCGATATCCGCTTTGGCCTGACCTATGATCTGTCCATAGCGGATCACATTCTCACCTGCCGCAATCGGGGCGGTGGCGATCTTGTGCCCGCGTGCGATTTCCGTGGGAAGCTGCACCGATAACCCATCCGGTTGCGCGCCGGCTTTCAGGTCGCGCAACGCGATGATCACGTTGTCATCCGGGTTCAGCCGGATTGTGTCACGGGCGGGGCCGCCCTGGGCTTTGATCTCTGAAACTGGGTGCATGGATTCCCCGCTTGTTCGCCACAGAGCTACGGGGATAATCCTCTCTTGTCAACTAACATGTTAGTATGATAGTTCAGATTTATGAACCACCCATACGACATTGACGCCACCCGCCTGCCCGACATTTCAACATTTGAGGGGTCGCTCGCGCAGCGCGTTTACCAATCCATCAAACAGGCGATCCTGGCATTGGATTTCCCCCCCGGCGCTAACCTTCGGAAGGCGCCGATCTGCGCGCAATTGGGTGTGTCCCGCGCACCTGTCGCGGACGCCATCACCAGGCTTTCCGCCGAAGGGCTGGTGGATGTGGTGCCGCAATCGGGTACACGTGTGTCCTATTTCTCGATGGAGGAAATTCGCGAAGGCGCCTTTCTGCGAGAGGCCCTGGAGCTGGCAACAGTGGCCAAGGTTGCGCGTGACCTGACCGAAGATCAGCGCAAAAAGCTGAGCCGCAATGTGCGCCTGCAAGAGCTGTTGATCGAAGATGAAGACATTGCCGGGTTTTACCACGCAGATGAGGAATTCCACGCCCTGTTGATGGCGTTCACCGGGATGCTTCGCCTGCCGGATGTGGCACAGACCGTGTCGCTACAGGTCAGCCGCGCACGGATGTTGCTGTTGCCGACACCCGGCCGCATTGCGGAAACACTGTCCGAACACCGGGCGATATTCGATGCCATCAGTGCCCATGACGAACGTGCGGCACAAGACGCCATGCGCCATCACCTTGGGCAACTGATGCCTCGGATCGAACGGCTGCAACAGGAAAGACCGCAGCTGTTTAACTTAACGCCCCAAACCACCCGAGAGGCAGGATGACCGTTTCGCAAACCGCTCTTCTGAACAACAAAACGTCCCGGCCCGTGCCGCTGACCCGCATGGGGTTTGGCGGCGCACCTTTGGGCAATCTTTATCGCAAGGTCTCGGATGCTGATGCGCAAGCTGCGCTCCAATCCGCATTTGACGCAGGCATCCGGTTTTTCGACACCGCGCCGCAATACGGGTTGGGCCGGTCCGAGTATCGCTTTGGCGAAGCGATCAGGCGGTTTGGACGTGAGAACATCCAGCTATCGACCAAAATTGGTCGTCTGCTGCTGGATTGCGAACCACATGAGGTGACGCCCGAAGCGTTTGTGGACGTTCCGCAGAAACGCATTGTGTTCGACTATACCTATGACGGCGTCATGCGGTCATATGAGGCAAGCCGGGACCGGATCGGTGTTGCCAATGCAGACATTCTTCTGGTGCATGACGTCTGCGCTTTCAGTCAGGGCAGTCAGGAAATGTCAGACGCCAAAGTGCGCGAGTTGTTCGATGACGGCGGTTACAAGGCGCTGGTTGAATTGCGAGACGCAGGCGAGATCGCCGCGATTGGCGCGGGCGTGAACGAATGGCAGGTTTGCGAGAAACTGCTGGGTCTTGGCGATTTCGACGGGTTTCTTCTGGCGGGTCGGTATACGCTTTTGGAGCAGGAAGCCTTGAACAGTTTTCTGCCGCTTTGCGAGAAACGCGATGTGGGCATCATTCTGGGCGGGCCGTATAATTCGGGCATCCTCGCCACCGGAGCGGTGCCAGGGGCCAAGTATAACTATTCCGATGCGCCTGAGGATATTCTTGAACGGGTGCGCAGGATCGAGACCGTCTGTGCGGCCCATGACACACCACTGATCGCAGCCGCGCTGCAATTTGTTCTGGGACACCCCGCCGTGAAAACGGTTGTTCCGGGCGCTGTTAACGCGGCCGAGGTTCAAGCCAATGTCGCCCTGCTGGAACGCTCCATCCCCGCCCAGCTTTGGTCAGACCTGCATACCGAAGGCCTGATCCGGTCAGATGCCCCCTTGCCCAAGGAACCTGTCAATGCTGCGTAATCTCGACCCGCTGCTGTCTCCTGAATTGCTGTACGCCCTGCGCGCCATGGGCCATGGCGATGACATCGTTATTGCAGATGCCAATTTCCCGGGCTCAAGCCTTGGGCCCGACTGCATCCGTGCAGACGGTTCAACGGCAAGCGACCTGCTTGGCGCCGTGTTGTCTGTCATGCCGCTGGATACATTCGTGCCCGACCCCGCACTGACCATGCAGGTTGTCGGTGATCCCGAAGCCGTGCCCGAGGCCGTCGCGGATTTCCAGAAGATCATCAACGCGCGGGCTGACAACCCCGCGCAAATTCAGGGTCTGGACCGGTTCGCCTTCTACCAACGCGCGGCATCCGCATTTGCCATCATTCAGACCGGCGAGCGCAGGCTCTACGGCAACATCATCCTGAAGAAGGGCGTGATCGCATGAAGATCGACGCCCATCAGCATTTTTGGGCGCTGTCGCGTGGTGACTATGGGTGGCTGACACCCAACCTGGGCCAGATTTACCGGGACTTCGGGCCAGATGACCTTGCGCCATTGTTGCAAGCACAGGGCATCGACGGGACAATTCTGGTTCAGGCCGCGCCGACCGTCGCCGAGACGGAGTACCTGTTGTCACTGGCCGACAAGACACCTTTTATCAAAGGTGTGGTTGGCTGGGTCGATTTTGACGCCCCTGATGCGCGTGCACAAATCACCAGACTTGCCGCTCATCCCGCTTTGGTTGGATTGCGGCCGATGATTCAGGACATCGCTGATCCGAACTGGATGCTCGGCGCGGCACTGACGCCTGCCTTTGAGGCCATCCAGTCAAACGATCTGACTTTTGATGCCCTCACCCTACCCCGACACCTAGGCCCGTTACGTCAACTTGTGGCGCGTCACCCAAACATGCGGGTTGTGATTGACCATGGCTCAAAACCTCTGATCCGGGAGGGTGTACTTGACGGGTGGGCCGAAGACATGGCCGCCATCGCGCGGGACACCAACGCGTTCTGCAAACTGTCCGGTCTTGTCACTGAAGCTGCGCCTGACTGGACGGTTCGGGACCTGTACCCCTATGTAGATCACCTACTGAACACGTTCGGAGCATCGCGGTTGATCTGGGGCAGCGACTGGCCGGTCTGCACACTGGCCAGCAGCTATGAACGCTGGATCGATGCAACCGCTGAACTGCTAAGCGCACTTTCCTCCGATGACTGCGAAACCATCCTCGGAGGGAATGCGGCAAAGGCCTATCACATCAGGATTTGACGGTGCTGCACCGGACTCCAAACACGCGACGCACTGTTTTGCGCCCGCTTATCCTGCCCAGTGTTTTCCCTGAGGCGCGAACAGAAGGGCAGTTATCCCCACCACACCACCCGGTTTCGGGAAAATCATGAGGACCAGAATGACATCGCATCAGCCTTCTGACCGACTAAGAGGCAAAACCGCATTCATCAGCGCCGCTGGACAGGGCATCGGACGTGCCACGGCCGAACTGTTCGCAGCCGAAGGCGCGCATGTCTTTGCCAGCGACATCAACGAAACCAACTTGGCCGGGCTTTCGGAGATCGACGGGATCTCTCCGATCCATCTCGACGTGACAGATGCGCATGCCGTGAAACGTGCCGTGGCTGAATTGCCACCGTTGGATATCCTGTTCAATTGCGCTGGATACGTGGCAAACGGCACCATTCTTGAGTGCGAAGAGGACGACTGGGATTTCAGTTTCGATCTTAATGTGAAGGCCATGTATCGCCTGATCCGTCTGACCCTGCCCGCGATGTTGAAAAACGGCGGGGGGTCGATCATCAATATGTCCTCGGTCGCCTCGTCGATGAAGGGCGTTCCAAACCGGTTTGTATATTGCGCATCAAAGGCTGCCGTAATTGGCCTGACCAAGTCGATCGCCGCCGATTTTGTCACGCAGGGCATCCGGTGCAATGCAATCTGCCCCGGCACTGTCGACAGCCCCAGCCTGCACGAGCGTTTGCGGGCGACAGGCGACTACGAAAAGGCGATGACGGATTTCATCGCCCGCCAGCCGATGGGGCGCATTGGAACCGCGGACGAGATTGCCGATCTGGCGCTCTACCTTGCGAGCGACAGCAGTGCATTTACCACTGGTCAGCCCTTTGCCATTGATGGCGGATGGGCGATTTAAGCTGAAAGGGATCACAATATGAAACTACTGCGGTTTGGCGCCTTGGGTGCTGAAAAGCCCGGGCTGCTGCACGACGATGGCACAATTCGCGACCTGTCAGGCGTCATCGACGATATTTCGGGCGACGTTCTCAGCGACGAAGGGTTGACGCGACTGCGCGCGCTGGATCCACGAGATTTACCGATGGTTGAAGGCAACACCCGTTTAGGGGCATGTGTCGGCCATGTGGGCAAGTTCATTTGCATCGGCCTGAACTATGCCGACCACGCGGCAGAAAGCGGTATGGAATTGCCGCAGGAACCTGTGATCTTTTTCAAGGCGACATCGGCCATTATCGGGCCGAACGACACGGTGGAAATCCCGCGCGGGTCCGTCAAGACCGACTGGGAGGTCGAGTTGGGCGTGGTGATCGGCAAGGAAACAAAATACATCTCCGAGGCCGAAGCGATGGATCACGTCGCTGGCTATTGCGTGGTCAATGACCTGTCGGAACGTGATTTTCAGCTTCACCGCTCGGGGCAGTGGGTCAAGGGCAAGTCGGCAGACACATTCGGCCCCATCGGTCCGTGGCTGGTGACGCGGGACGAGGTTGCAGACCCACAGAACCTGCCGATGTATCTTGAGGTCAACGGCCACCGTTATCAGGACGGCTCGACCCGGACGATGCATTTCGGGGTGGCAACTGTGATCTCACACCTGTCGCAATTCATGTCTTTACAGCCGGGCGATGTGATCTCGACCGGAACTCCGCCGGGTGTGGGCATGGGGCAAAACCCGCAAGTCTATCTGAAACCCGGCGACACGATGGAACTGGGCATCGAAGGCCTGGGTGTTCAAAAACAGAATGTGATCGCGGGATAATCGGGCACTACCAGATGTCAGCCCGAACACAATATCAGGCGAGGTTTCCCTCGCCTGATATTTTTTGACTTAGGCTACCAGATCGAACCGGTCGTTGTTCATGATCTTAGTCCAGGCCGCTACGAAGTCGCGCACGAACTTCTGGGCATTATCGTCCTGGGCATAGACCTCGGCGTAGCCACGCAGGATCGAGTTCGAGCCGAAGACCAGATCCGCGCTGGTTGCGGTGAACCTGACGTCACCCGAGGCACGATCACGCAGCTCATATGTGCCGCCGTCAACCGGGTGCCAGCTGAGCGACATATCCGTCAGGTTGACGAAGAAGTCGGTGGTCAACTGACCCACGCGATCCGTGAAGACCCCATGCTCTGATCCACCGTGATTGGCACCCAGCACACGCAGGCCACCAACCAGAACCGTCATCTCGGCTGCGGTCAGACCCAGCAGTTGCGCGCGGTCCAGCATCATCGCCTCGGGGGATACCGCGTATTCCTTCAGCTGCCAGTTTCTAAACCCGTCCGCCAGCGGCTCCAGCACCGAGAAGCTGACGGCATCGGTCTGCTCGTCCGTTGCGTCGCCGCGACCAGCCGAGAACGGAACCGTCATGTCAAAACCTGCGGCTTTGATCGACTGTTCCAGACCGACGTTGCCCGCCAGAACGATCACGTCTGCAATCGAGGCCCCGGTTTCCGCTGCAATCGGCTCCAGCACGCCCAGCACTTTTGCCAGACGCTCGGGCTCATTCCCTGCCCAGTCTTTCTGTGGCGCCAGACGGATACGTGCACCGTTTGCGCCGCCGCGTTTGTCCGAGCCACGGAAGGTGCGGGCGCTGTCCCATGCTGTGGTGATCATCTCGACCGTGGTCAGACCGCTGTCGGCGATCTTTGCCTTGACGGCACCGACGTCATACGCGGTCGAACCGGCAGGGACCGGGTCCTGCCAGATCAGCTCTTCTGACGGGACGTTTGGGCCATAGTAGTTGACGCGTGGCCCCATATCGCGGTGGGTCAGCTTGAACCAAGCGCGGGCAAAGGTGTCAGCAAAGTAATCCGGGTCGGCCATGAACTTCTGACAGATCGCGTTGTAAATCGGATCGATCTTCATTGCCATGTCCGCATCGGTCATGACCGGCATTCGCCGAACCGAAGGGTCGGTCGGGTCGACCGGCTTTTCATCTTCCGGCATGTCGATAGGCTGCCACTGTTGTGCACCCGCGGGCGATTTACCCAATTCCCACTCATATCCGAACAGGTAATCGAAAAAGCCCATGTCGAATTTGGTCGGGTTTTTTGTCCACGCACCCTCGATACCAGAGGTGAATGCGTTGGTTGCCTTGCCGTTCTGATCGGGGTTGTTCCAACCCAGGCCCTGACCGGAGACCGGGCAGGCTTCGGGCTCGGCACCGATATGATCGCCTGCCATCGCACCATGGGCTTTGCCGACTGTGTGACCACCGCAGGTCAGCGCCGCCGTCTCTTCGTCATTCATCGCCATGCGGGCAAAGGTTTCGCGGATGTGCAGCGCTGTTTTCGCCGGGTCCGGATTACCGTTCACACCTTCGGGGTTCACATAGATCAGGCCCATGTGCACCGCGCCCAGCGGGTTTTCCAGCGTGCCGGGGGTTTCCAGATCGCCATAGCGGTTCTCGGACGGAGCCAGCCACTGGTTTTCCGAACCCCAGTAGACGTCTTTTTCCGGGCCCCAGATATCTTCGCGGCCAAAGCCAAAGCCAAAGGTCTTCAGACCCATGGCTTCGTAGGCAACCGTTCCCGACAGAACAATCAGGTCTGCCCAGGACAGCGCATTGCCGTATTTCTTTTTCACCGGCCAGAGCAGACGGCGCGCTTTATCAAGGCTGGCATTATCCGGCCATGAGTTCAGCGGTGCAAAACGGATGTTGCCCGAGCCTGCGCCACCACGACCATCCCCCAGACGGTACGACCCGGCAGAGTGCCACGCCAGTCGGATCATCAGGCCGCCATAGTGGCCCCAATCGGCCGGCCACCAGTCCTGACTGTCGGTCAGCAACGCTTCGACGTCAGCACGAACAGCGTTGAAATCCAGCCCTTTGACTGCCTCGCGGTGGTTGTAATCCGCGTCCATCGGATTGGTGCGGGTGTCGTGCTGGCTCAGAATGTCCAGGTTCAGCGCATCCGGCCACCATTTGGTGACAGAGTTGCCCGTGCCCGTGTTCCCGCCATGCAAGACTGGGCAGCCGCCGGATTGGTGATTGTGGGGATTACCGTCCATTGTAAATCTCCTGAGTATTTACCGAGGGGTTCAGATGTCTTGACTCGTACCTTACGGTTTCGATAATTGGAAATTTGTAATTACTATCATTGCGATTAATTTTTCCTATGAAGTCACTCACACTTAAACACCTGCGCTACTTCGAAGCGCTTGCCACCCACGGCCACTTTGGCAAGGCGGCGGCAGCCAGCGCGATATCGCAACCCGCGCTTTCCATACAAATCAAGGAGCTGGAGGCCATAATGGGTGGCCCCTTGGTCGAACGCGCAGCACGCGAAACCCGCCTGACCGCGCTTGGCGAAGATGTCCTAAAACATGGCCGCGAAATCCTGACGCGGGTCGAAGATTTGGGGAATCTTGTGCAATCTTCCGCTGGTCCCTTGTCGGGTCGCATCAGAATCGGGGTCATCCCCACGGTCGCGCCTTATTTGCTGCCATCAATCATTAAGGCACTGTCGCAACGATTCCCGCAGCTGACGATCGAACCCAAAGAGACCATCACCCAAACCCTGATCGGCGAAATTCTGGACTCCAGACTGGATTTTGCCGTTGTCGCTTTGCCGGTCTCGGAACCTAGCCTTCGGGAATTTTCGTTGTTTAACGAAGACTTTCTGCTGGTTCGCCCGGCGCGGGACGCCGGGTTGCCAATGCCAAGTTCGTCACAGCTCAGAACCATGCGGCTGCTGTTGCTGGAAGAAGGGCATTGTTTCAGGGATCAGGCGCTTTCGTTCTGTTCGATCCGCAATATCGAACCGCAACACATTATGGAGGGCAGCTCTCTGTCCACACTGGTGCAGATGGTCGGGGCGGGCATCGGTGTGACGCTGATACCGGAAATGGCCGTGGGGCTGGAAACCCGGTCTGCCGACGTGTCCATCGCCCGCTTTCAGGATACTCCACCAACCCGGACCATCGGCCTGATCTGGCGAAAGACCAACCCGCTGGGCGAAAACCTCCTGAAAATTGGCGCAATTATTCGCAAAACCGCCGAAGAAAACGCTGGAGGCATGGGGCAAATGAAACCGGAACCAAACGGCTGATCACTAACCGCTTTAGTGCTATGCGCGGCAATTACCCGGAAAACACATCATATGCCTTCAACGCTTTGGCGCTGTAGGCATAAGACGGCCCGCCACCCATATAGGTCGCCATTGCCAATGCCTCGCACATCTCGTCTCGGGTGGCACCCAGCCGGACAAGGGAACGCACGTGAAATCCGATGCAGCTGTCGCAGCGGGTCGCGATGGCGATGCCAAGGGCCATGAATTCCTTGGTTTTCTCACTCAGCGCGCCATCAGTCTTGGCGGCCTTGCCCATGATGCCAAAGCCGCGCACGGTTTCGGGCACTTCCTTCGAAAAAGTTCCGATATTGGCCTCGGTCTCGGCCATGAAAGCTTTCCAGTCCATATCCATTCTCCTTATCCGCGCTCGTCCGCGCCCATGCGACGCTCCAGCCAGCGCACACCGGCACTGATGATCAGAACCAGGATCAGGTATTCAAAGATCAACAGGGTATAGATTTCCAACGGGCGGTATTCCGTGACCACCAGCTCATTCGCGCGCCGGGTCAGTTCCTGCATCCCGATGACGCTGGCGAATGCGCTCATCTTGACGATGTAGATGAACTGGTTTGCCAAGGGCGGCAGAATGCGCCGGACTGCCTGCGGCAGGATCACATAGCGCATGGTCTGCACATAGTTCAACCCGATGGTCTGCGCCGCTTCGCTCTGACCACGCGCAATGGATTGAATGCCTGCGCGGTAAATCTCGGCAGTGAAGGCGCTGTCAGAAATCGCCAATGTGATGATCGCACCCCAAAAGGGATCGATGGGGACATTCATGCCCATCGACTTGAACACGATGGGCAATCCGTAAAAGACCCAGAACAGCATCGGCAGCAGGGGAATGGCGCGAATGAATTCAACGTAAACACGGTTGACCAGTCGCCAGCCGCGTTTCTCGGACAATCCCGGCAGGGCCACCATCAGCCCCAGTACGATCGACAACACGGCCGCGATCAGTGAAATCTGGATCGTTGCCCCCATCCCTGAGATCAGGAATTTTACATTGATCCAACCCGATGCTGTGGTCGGGTTGATCACATACCAACCCCAGGTCTGGGACGACGAACAGCCTGTGAGCATCAGCAGGGGCATTATCATAAAGAGTTTTTTCATCTGCCCCTCTTAGTGCTGCAGTATCTGAGACAGGAATTTGCGACACCGATCAGACTGAGGGTTGGAGAAGAAATGTTCCGGCTTGCCTTCTTCGACGATCTCACCAGCATCCATGAAGATCATCTTGTCAGCCACTTTGCGGGCAAACCCCATCTCGTGGGTCACGACCACCATGGTCATGCCCTCATTCGCCAGTTCCACCATAACTTCCAACACTTCCGAGATCATCTCGGGGTCCAGCGCCGACGTGGGTTCATCAAACAACAGCACGCGTGGCTCCATGCACAGGGACCGCGCGATGGCCACGCGCTGTTGCTGACCACCGGACAACTGCATGGGCTTTTTGTCCGCCTGATCGGGAATATGTACCCGATCCAGATAATGGCGCGCTTTTTCTTCCGCGTCCTTCCGGCTCAGGCCGCGCGCTTTGATCGGGCCCAGAGTTAGGTTTTCCAAAACGGTCAAATGCGGAAACAGATTGAATTGCTGGAAAACCATCCCGACTTCTGACCGAATGGTTGCCGCAGATTTTGCATCATCCGTCAGCTCAATCCCGTCTACACGAATGGTACCTTTCTGGTGCTTCTCCAACTGGTTGATACATCTCACAACGGTCGATTTTCCTGACCCGGAAGGTCCGCAAATTACCACCTTTTCGCCGCTGTTGACTGTCAGATTGATGTCCTTGAGAACGTGAAAGGTATCAAACCACTTGTTCACATCCACAAGTTCGATTGCGGCGTCTGGCATAAGCTGAATTGCCCCTATTTTAGCCTCAGTATAAAATTTTCTTGAGGTTATCTTTCCCTTTAGACTTAAATCAATGAAGAATACGATCACAAGATCGTAACGCCACCAACGGGAGATACCTATGAGCGTTTTTTGGAAAGCCGCGGCGGCTGCCGTGTTGGGGCTTGTATTGTCAGGTTCCGCACAGGCGCAATCTGCGCTGAACGAGGTGCTGGACTCCGGCGTACTCAAGGTTGGCACCACAGGTGACTGGAACCCTATGACACTGCGCGACCCGGCAACCAACAGCTACAAAGGGTACGACATCGACATTATGAATGCACTGGCCGCCGATCTTGGCGTTGAGGTCGAATTTGTCCCCACCGACTGGAAAACACTGGTGAATGGTGTGGTCGCGGGCAAGTACCACCTGACCGGGTCGGCATCGATTTCACCACCGCGCATGAAAGTTGCGGGTTTTTCCGACAGCTATATCTCGGTGGAACTCTTCCCCTACACCACCAAGGAAAAGGCCGACAAATTCGACGGATATGACTCGATCAATCAACCCGGAGTTAAGGTCGCGACGACTTTGGGCACCACGTTTGAAAAACGGGTCCGCGAGTGGTTCCCTGACGCCGAGATCAAGGTGGTCGAGGCCCCAGCCCGCGGTTTTCAGGAAGTTATCGCCGGTCGTGCTGATGTGTTCATCACGTCGAACATCGAAGGATCGACACTAGAGGAGAAATTTCCAGTAGAGCGCGTGAAAAACGCTGGCCCCCGATCACCTTCGCCGATTGCAATGATCCTGCCACAAGGCGACCAGATCTGGATAAATTATGTTAACAACTGGATCGAAGTGAAAAAAGCGGAAGGCTTCTTTGAAGCAAACCGCGATAAATGGGGGCTCTGACGCCTTCAAGGACGTGCGGATACTCTAACGCCCGGTCCTATGGCCCGGGTGTTTTCGTTGGTCATCTGGTTTTTCAGAAAAGAGGATGCAGACACGCAACCTGATGGATTTCATCATCCAGTTCAGGCAATGTTTGCCTGCACTGGTCAGTCGCGAGCCAGCATCGTTGCGCAAAAGCGCACCCTTTCGGGATGTTCATGGGTGACGGCAACTCGCCTTCCAGCTTGATCCGCTCTTTCCGGGCATCCGGGTCGGCACGGGGCGTCGTGGACAGCAACGCCTTGGAGTACGGATGTCGGGGAGCAGCGAACAGCTGCTCTTTCGGACCTTTTTCGACCGCGCGCCCCAGATACATGACAATCACGTCGTCGGCGAAATGCCGGACAACCGACAAGTCATGTGAAATGAACAGGTAGGCCAAGTTCAGCCGTTCCTGAAGATCGACCAGCAGGTTCAAGATCTGCGATTGAATCGACACATCCAGTGCCGAGACAGGTTCATCCAGAACCAGCACCTTGGGGTCCAGCATAAGCGCCCGCGCAATGGCGATCCGCTGGCGCTGCCCACCCGAGAACATATGCGGATAGCGGTCATAATGTTCCGGGCGCAGGCCCACCATCTCGATCATCTTGCGTGCCTGCATTTCACGGTCGGCGGCCGTCATCTGAGGCCGGTTGATGATCAGCGGTTCCTGCAGGATCTGGCCGATGCGCTGACGCGGATTCAACGAGCTATAGGGATCCTGAAAGACGATCTGCACCGTCTCTCGCATCTTGCTCCATTGCGAAGGGGTAATTTCGACCCCGTTTATCGTCAGGCTGCCCGAGGTTGGTTCTTCGATCATTGTGATCAGTCTGGCCAGCGTAGACTTGCCACAGCCTGACTCTCCGACAATGGCCAATGTTTTTCCCGGTTGCAGGTCGAAATCCACCCCCGACAGCGCCTTTACGGTTGCGGGTTTGGACAGCAACCCGCCTTTGACCGTGTAAAACCGGGCCAGGGCGTTGGCCTGAACGATAGGTGTAGTCATACCAGCTCTCCGGCGGCAATCTTTTCAACATGGTGACAGCGCGCCTTGCCAAATGCCTCGGCATGAGGGGTCGGCGGGGTCTGAGCGCAGGTTGCATCGGCAAAGCGGCACCGTGGGCTGAAAAGGCATCCTTTTGGCCGGTCGAATTGCCCCGGGACAACACCTGGAATCGTCGGCAGAATCTTGGACGTTGCCCGCTCCGGCAAAGCACTTAGCAGGGCCGTGGTATAGGGATGACGCGGCGTTCGAAACAAATCCCTGACAGGCTGTTCTTCAACCTTTTGCCCGGCATATTGCACCTGAACCCGCTCGGCGGTTTCCGCCACGACACCCATGTCATGGGTGATCAGAACCAGACCCATGCCATGCTCATTACGCAACCGGATCAACAGATCCAGAATCTGCGCCTGAATGGTCACGTCCAGCGCCGTGGTCGGTTCATCCGCGATCAGCAGCTTGGGGTTGCAGGCAATGGCCATCGCGATCACAACCCGTTGGTTCATGCCCCCTGACATTTGATGCGGAAAGGAATTCAGGCGGCTTTCAGGCGCGGGAATGCCAACCTGATCGAACAATTCGACCGCACGCTCGTGACGCTCTTTTCGGTTCAGGCCAAGGTGGATGCGCAATGCCTCTTTGATCTGAAACCCGACAGTAAAACAGGGGTTCAGCGAGGACATCGGTTCCTGAAAGATCATCGCCATGTCCTTACCAATGATCTTGCGCCGTTCGCGGGCCGAGATACCGGACAGGTCACGGCCCTCAAAGCTCATCTCATCGGCGGTGATCGTGGCGGTCCAGGGCAGCAAGCCCATCAGTGCCAGCATCGACACGGACTTGCCCGAACCGCTTTCGCCGACGATGGCCAGCAATTCGCCTTTGTCGACCGACAGGTCAACACCGTCCACGGCGCGGAAACTACCCGAAGATGTGGCGAACTCGACAGTCAGATTACGGATCTGCAAAAGGCTCATGCGATCAGCTCCGTTTCAGTTTCGGGTCCAGCGCATCCCGCAACCCGTCACCCATCAGATTGATGGCAAGCACGGTGACCAGAATCGCGAGACCGGGGAAGGTTACAACCCACCATGCGCGCAGGATGAACTCGCGCGCTTCAGCCAGCATGGTGCCCCATTCTGGTGTGGGGGGCTGCGCGCCCATGCCCAGAAACCCAAGGGCCGCCGCGTCCAGAATGGCAGTCGAAAAAGACAGGGCCGCCTGAACGATGATTGGCGCCAGACAGTTGGGCAATACCGTGATGAACATCAGCCGCGACTTGCCAGCACCGGCCACACGAGCCGAGGTCACATAGTCTTTCTGCCGTTCCGCCAGAACCGACGCGCGGGTCAGGCGCACGTAATGCGGTTGAAACACGATGGCGATAGCAATCATCGCATTGGTCAGTGATGGGCCCAGAATGGCGACCAGAACAAGGGCGAGCAGCAGAGACGGGAAAGCCAGGACGATGTCCATCACCCGCATAATCAACGTATCAACCCATTTGGGCGCAAAACCCGACAGAAGGCCGACCATTACGCCGCCCGTTACGGCAACACAGACCACAACGATCCCCACAAAGAAGGAATAGCGTGAACCCATGATCAGCCGCGACAGCATATCCCTGCCCAATGGATCGGTGCCCAACGGGAAGGCCCAGCTTCCGCCTTCCTGCCAGGCAGGGGGTTGCAGGATATGGTCCCGGAACTGTTCGGTCGGATCATAGGGGGCCAACAAAGGGGCAAAGGCCGCACAGAACACAAAGGCGGCAAAAACCCACAACCCGATCACGGCACCGCGGTTTTCGCTGAAATAGTACCAGAACTCTCGCAGTGCGCTGGGACGATTTTCGGCCATTGGTTGGTTCGACGAAAGCTCGGTCATCATCGTCTCCGGATTTTGGGGTTGATGATGCCGTACAAAACATCGACCAGCAGGTTCACCAGCATCACGATCACCGCGATCATCAGCAAACCCCCTTGCACCACCGGGTAATCCCTGCGGAAAATACTGTCGACCATCCACTTGCCGATGCCCGGCCAGCTGAAGATGGTTTCAGTAAGAATTGCCCCCGCCAGCAACGTACCAACCGACAACCCGATCACCGTGACAACCGGTATCAGCGCGTTACGTAGCGCATGCAGCCCGTTTACCCGGGTCGGCGACAACCCTTTGGCACGCGCGGTGCGGATGTAATCCTCGCCCAGAACCTCCAGCATCGCCGACCGGGTCTGACGCGCGATCACGGCCAGCGGAATAGTACCCAGCACAATCGTCGGAAGGATCAGATGACGAACGGCCGACCCGAATGCGCCTTCCTGTCCGGACAAAAGACTGTCGATCAGCATAAAGCCAGTGACACTTGGGAAGTAATAAAGCAGGTCGATCCGGCCGGACACCGGTGTCCAGCCAAGATTGCCCGAAAACACGATGATCAGCAGCAGCGCCCACCAGAAGATGGGCATCGAATATCCGACCAATGCCGAAGACATCAGTGCCCTGTCAAAAAACTTCCCCCGGTTCACCGCCGCAATCACGCCGGCAGGCAGACCCAAAGCGATGGCGAAGATCATGGCGCAGAGCGAAAGTTCCATTGTCGCGGGGAACAGCGAAAAGAACTCCTCCCAGACCGGTTTTTTGGTGACAAAGCTTTCGCCGAGATCGCCCTGCAAAACTCCGGCAAGGTATTCCCAGTATTGCTGCAACACCGGTTTGTCGAAACCCAGCTTTTCTACCATTTCCTGGTAGCGTTCTTCAGTCATGCCGCGCTCGCCGGCCATAACGATGATCGGATCACCCGGTAGCACCCGGATAAACATGAATGAAATCAACGTCACGCCCAGAAAGGTCGGGACGAACAGGCCAATGCGGGTGAGTAAGTAACCAAACATCAGCGACCTATGATTGTAAGCTCTTTGGGGAAATGGGTCAGCGACCGGCAGCCATCCTCAGTGACAAGCACATCATCTTCGATGCGAACGCCAAAACTTTCGAGCGCATACAGACCTGGTTCATTCGTCCAGACCATACCCGGCAGGATTTTCTGATGATTCCCACGCATGATATAAGGTGCCTCATGCACATCCCGACCCAACCCGTGACCCGTTTTGGTGCGAATACGATCCGCAAATGGCGAGGCCTCGAGCACGCTTATGACCGCATCGTCTATGTCATGGGCCGCTACACCAGGGCGGCAGGCTTCGAACCCGGCTTTGTTGGCGCGCAGAACGGTGTCGTAGACTTCCCTGCCCTCGTCCGACACGTCCTGAACAAAGAAGGTTCGCGTAATGTCGGCGGCGAAACCATCTTTGCGGGCACCGAAATCGAACAGTAACGCGTCGCCTGCCCTGATCTGGTAGTCGTTGCGCGCTTTCCCATGCGGCCGTGCCGAATTGTCGCCAGCCGCTACGATGGGTGAAAACGCCAGTGACTCGGCCCCTTCTGCAAACAGCGCCTGTATCAGGGCTTGCTCGATCTGTTTTTCGGTCTGGCCGACACGCACATCTGCAATCACACGACCCAGAGCACGTTCCGAGATATCGATGGCCGCCTGCATCGCAGCAATGTCTTCATCGGTCTTGATTATGCGCAGGCCCGAGATTTCGCGTTCACCGTCGACGATCCGTAAGCCCGGCAAAGCACGGGTGAACGCCGCAGAGACGAAAACCCGCATCACCTGACCTTCCACCGCAAGCGAGCGGATCGGCATTTGTGCGGCCAATGCGGTAAACGCATCGTCATAACCGGTCTGATCGCGCCAATCGAAAACAGCGCCCTCGAATCCGACAAGATCCCATGAGGCCAGTTCCAGATTGGGCACAATCGCTGCGGCCTGTCCCTCAGGCGGGACAACAACCACGAAGGGCCGTTCGTGGCTCATGAAAGCTTTTCCCAAAGCGCGGGTGAAATTCGGGCCAGGTACAAGAGCAACAGCGTCGACTGACATGTCCCGTGCCAGTTGACGATATTCGGACAGATCCGGCATTCAGGCCGACCTCCTCAATAAGAAAGCCGGAGCCGCCAAACAGGCGGCTCCGGTGAGTGAGTGGTGGCTTACTCGACGCTCACACCATAGAAGATGTGGCCGCCCAGCGGGTGCACTTTGTAACCTTGCACCTTGTTGCTCATCGGCATGAATACAACCGAGTGAGCAATGGTTGCCCATGGGGCCTGCTCTTTAAACACGACCTGAGCTTCTTCATACAGTTTGGTCCGCTCGGCCTGATCGGTGCTTTGCTTGGCTTTCAGGATCAGATCCTCGAACGGCTGGTGGCACCATTGCGCGCGGTTCGATGCTTCGACACCGTCACAGCCCAGCAGAACGGCCAGGAAGTTGTCCGGATCGCCGTTATCCCCGGTCCAGCCCAGCAGAACAGCACCGTCGCGGTTCAGTTCTTTCGAGCGTGACAGGTATTCGCCCCATTCGTACGAGACGATTTCGACGCCCACACCAACCTTGGCAAAATCGGCCTGAATCAGCTCGGCCATGCGGCGGGCATTAGGGTTATAGGGGCGCTGAACCGGCATCGCCCAGACCTTCATCGACAGGTCCGAGACGCCTTCGGCCTCAAGCATGGCCTTGGCCGCTTCGGGATCATATGGATCGTCCGCGATGGCGTCGTTATAGCCCCACATGGTTGGCGGGATCGGGTTCTTGGCAGCCTGGCCCGAGCCCTGGAAAACCACGTCGATGATCGCCTGCTTGTCGATCGCCATGTTCAACGCCTTGCGAACCTTGGGGTTGTCGAACGGCGCCATCGTGGTGTTGTAGGCAAGATACCCGACGTTCAGCCCTTCCTGCTCCATCATGTTGATGTCTGCATCATCCTTCATCGCCTGAATGTCAGCCGGGTTCGGGTAAGGCATCACATGGCACTCGCCAGCTTTCAGCTTCTGGTAGCGAACAGACGCGTCCGGCGTAATGGCAAAGATCAGGTTTTCGACCTGCGCCGGTTCCTTCCAATAATCGCCATTGGCGGCATAGCGGATCACCGCGTCTTTCTGGTAGGCCACGAACGAGAAAGGCCCGGTCCCGATGGGTGCGGTATTCAGTTTCTCAGGCGTGCCGGCAGCCATCATGGCATCGCCATATTCGGCTGACATGATCGATGCAAAATCCATCGCCATATTCGCAACAAAAGGTGCCTCTGGCTTGGACAGGGTGAACTTCACCGTGTAGTCATCAATCTTTTCGATAGAAGAGACCAGATCCGGCATCCCCATACCCTGGAAGTATTCCCACGTGCCGCCAGACACTTGGTTATAGGGGTGGTTCTCGTCCTTTTGGCGCATGAACGAGAAGATTACGTCATCGGCGTTGAAATCGCGGGTCGGGGTGAATTCATCATTCGAATGGAATTTGACACCCTGGCGCAGCTTGAAGGTGTATTCCAGGCCATCATCACTGGCCTCGACACTTTCAGCCAGGCCGGGGATCACGTTGGTTGTACCGGTTTCGAATTCCAGCAACCGGTTATAAATAGGATGCGACGAGGCATCAAAGGTTGTTCCTGCGGTAAACAGTGCAGGGTCAAACCCCTCGGGTGAACCTTCGGAACAATACACCAGGGTATTTGCCTGTGCCACGGCACCCGACAGGGCTATTGCCGTGGTTGCGGCCAGAAGATTGAGTTTCATGATTTTCTCCCAGAAATGGACTTGGCAAGACAATCGCATGGCTCTTTGTCGTCAGAGCGTTCAGTGACAATACAGGTCGTTGCGATATCCCTGACAAATGTATCCAAAATACAAAACCTGTTGTCAACCGGCTCTGTCACTGACTTTCGTGAATGATGCCCCGTTGACAGGGTGTGTCATGAACCTGAAAGCGCCCTGCCCCTAGGAAATCGCGAAGGGCGACACTAACATTTCACAGGTTCCGGCAGTTTGGCCACAGATATCGACTCTCGTTGACCCAAAGTCATTTTGGTAAGAATGGATAGCTATCTCTGACCGGTAGCTGAGGAAGTATCCTTGCGCATATCGCGAATGCAATCGTAACCCAGCCAGAATAAGACTGTCAGTGTGACCAGAAATACGTAAGGAAGCAGCGAGATATGCATAACCAACACGCCATAGAACATGGCGGCGTATGCGGCGATTTGGACTATCACCAACACACCCCACGCACCCATTCCCCAAAGATTGCGCGCATTCCCCTGACCGGTCGAGTTGCGCAGGCTCTGACACTCTGCCTCGTTCACCACGGGGGGCGCGGCACGCGTTGAATTGAGAGTGCCGTTGGTGTCGAGCGCGCTGGATCGACATGCATCGAAACAAGGGGCCGCCTCTCGACAGGCGGGCGCAGTGTGTAACATTGGTTGAGTCCTTGGACATCTGGGGTTTGGCAGCGAGCCTTCACTGTGCCTCAGGACAACTACCTCCCGCACCATGCCACCCACGAAATCAGGCGCCACCGTTGCCATCTTGCAATCATATCCAGCGGAGAAATGCCGATCCTCGCTCTGGCGCAGCATAAAACCGCACACATAGCCGAGAGACCCGTGAATACCGCGATCAGATGAGGTCTGAAGAGCTATTCGTGACCCTCGGTGACTCATGGCTTTTGGCGCGGTTCCGGATGCGCGCTATCCGCTGAACTGGGACCTTCGCGTGCATCCAGCGCTCCATTCTACGGCGTCCTTCGATGCTGAGTGCGGCTACTTTGTTCCCATACCGGGATCGCCCCATCAGATAATCCATTGGTTTCTAAAAGGAGTCGCGGTTCAGGTATCGCTCACAAGTTCATTTGTGTACAAATTGGTAAGATTGCGCTCAAGTACATGTCAGATTCAGCCTCCGAGGATGCCATGCCAATTGAACACGCCCCTTTCAGCCAAGCGGAATATGACCGCAGGATCGCCAAGACCCGAAGCGCTATGGAAAAAGCGGGGCTAGAGCTACTGTTTGTCACCGACCCTTCGAACCAGGCTTGGCTGACTGGCTATGATGGTTGGTCCTTTTATGTGCATCAGGGCGTATTGCTCGGCATGGAAGGTGAGCCGATTTGGTGGGGACGCCAGATGGATGCATTGGGTGGGTTGCGCACTTGCTGGATGTCCAAGGACAACATTCGCGGCTATGCAGACCACTACGTCCAATCAACCATACGCCATCCCATGCAGGATCTGGCGGGCCACATTCGCGCGCTCGGGCTGGGTACAACCCGCATCGGCGTTGAGATGGAGAACTATTACTATTCCGCAAAGGCACACGAGGTTTTGGGCACGGAATTGCCCGAAGCGACGCTGGTGGATGCGACGGCACTGGTAAACTGGCAGCGTCTAATCAAGTCGGAAGAAGAAATTGTCTTTATTCGCAAGGCGGCCCGGATTTCGGAAAAAGTAATCCAAACGGCCATTGATCGCGCTGCAGTGGGAGTGCGCAAGAACGACCTTGTCGCAGATATCTTTCATGCCGGGATTACCGGGGTTGAGGATGATTGGGGGGATTACCCAGCCATTGTCCCTTTGACACCCTCAGGGCTGGATGCCACAGCCGCGCACCTGACATGGAATGGCGCACCGATGAAGAAGGGTGAAGCAACATTTTTCGAACTGTCAGGCTGCTATCGGCGCTACCACGCTCCGCTTTGCCGCACGGTTTATCTTGGCACTCCGCCGCCGGAAATGCGGGACGCGGAACACGCACAGATCGAAGGGATAGCTGCGGGTCTAGAGGCTGCCCGGGCTGGCAATCGGACCAGCGACATTGCAAACGCTTTTCTTAAGGTTCTTGCCCGTCACGGAATCGAACGGGAGGGGCGCATGGGATACCCTATCGGTTTGAGCTATCCGCCAGATTGGGGCGAACGGACAGCGTCGATCCGCGCCGAAGACGAGACCATTCTGCAACCGGGCATGGTTTTCCATTTCATGCCTGCGTTGTGGATGGACAGCTGGGGCCTTGAGACCACGGAAACCATTCTTATCACTGAAAACGGCCCCGCCGAAGCCCTATGCAATATCGAGCGAAAGCTCTTTGTGAAAGACTAAGCCTTGAGCACCCTCGAAGACGCCAAGACCCTGCTGGGCGAACTGATCAGCTTCCCCACGGTTTCGTCAGACAGTAACCTGGACATGATCAAGCACCTCGCGGACCGGTTGAGCGATTGCGGTGCAGAGGTGGAAATATGGCATGACGAAACCGGCACCAAAGCCAATCTTTTTGCCTCATTGGGCCCCAAGCGCGACGGTGGTATCGTCCTATCAGGCCATTCCGATGTGGTGCCTGTTACGGATCAGGACTGGTCCTCGGACCCATTCGTGATGGAGGAGCGGGACGGCAAGTGGTTTGGTCGCGGCACCTGCGATATGAAAGGGTTTATCGCGGCGGCAGTCGTCATGGCCCCGTATTACGCAAAGCTGGATCTTCAGCGCCCATTGCATTTCGCCTTTACATATGATGAAGAAATCGGCTGTTTTGGCGCGCAGGCTTTGGCCAAGACCCTGCGGAAGAAAGCGATCAAACCCGCTGTGGTCATCATTGGCGAGCCCACCTCGATGCGCATCATCGAGGGCCATAAGGGCTGCTATGAATATACAGCGCATTTTACCGGGTTCGAAGGCCATGGCTCGGCCCCCGAGCGCGGTGTAAACGCCGTCGAATACGCGGTGCAATACGTCTCGAAACTGTTGACGCTGAAGGCTGATTTGCAAGGGAGAGCACCGGCAAACAGCCCGTTCGACCCACCATGGACGACAATAAATACCGGTACGTTGGTGGGCGGGGTGGCCCATAATGTGATCCCCGGTAAGGCGCGGGTCGATTGGGAGATGCGACCAGTGCAAAAGGCGGATGCGGATTACGTCAAAGACGAACTGCACCGGTTTTGCGCGCAAACCCTGATCCCGGCAATGCAGGCTATTCACCCCGATGCTGGTATCAAGACCGAAATTATCGGTGAGGTCGACGGGCTAGAACCAATGGACGACAACGAGGCGCGTGACCTTGTGATGGAACTGACAGGGGCAAACGGAGCCGACGTTGTACCCTTCGGTACCGAGGCCGGGATATTCCAGCAGTTGGGGATGAACGTCGTTGTCTGCGGTCCCGGATCAATCGATCAGGCGCATAAACCGGATGAATACGTCTCGGTCGAACAGATGGCCCAGTGCCTTGATATGCTTCGGCGGTTATCTTCGAAGCTGGAGTAGATGATGACCTTGGTCCGCGCGGTATCGATATTCTGGTTGGGTGCACCGGTCTGTTCG
>NZ_JBXWQZ010000062.1:0-26749 GCF_059612645.1 Ruegeria sp. YKSF131
CATACGAACCTCGTGGGTGGTGTCGTCACATGGACATAACTTCGTCAAAACCATGCTGCGCCTCGGCAAAGAGCGTGACCGCCTGACGATCGTCGCAGACCAGATTGGCGGGCCAACCCCGGCGGCGGAACTGGCCGGGGCCTGTGTGGGCGCGGCCCGTGCCCTTTTGACAAACCCGGATGAAAAGACCGGAATTTACCATTGCAGCGGTGGCCCTGATGTCAGCTGGGCCGATTTTGCCCGCGAGATCTTCGATCAGGCCGGCATTGACTGCAATGTCGAAGACATCCCGTCCAGCGCATACCCGACCCCCGCGAAACGCCCCCTGAACAGCCGCCTGGACTGCACGACACTGACAACGGACCTGGGCGTGCCCCGTCCGGATTGGAAGGCGGGCCTGCACAGCATACTTGAAGACCTTGGAGAGCTCGGCACATGACGACCCGGAACGGCAAGAAACGCAAAGGTATCATTCTGGCAGGCGGGTCAGGTACCCGTCTTTATCCGATCACGATGGGCGTCTCGAAGCAGCTTTTGCCCATCTATGACAAGCCGATGATCTATTACCCCCTTTCGGTGCTGATGCTGGCCGGGATCCGCGACATCGCGATGATCACGACGCCGCAGGATCAGGAGCAGTTTCAGCGCCTGTTGGGCGACGGAAGCCAATGGGGCCTGTCCCTGACCTGGATTGTTCAACCTTCTCCTGACGGGTTAGCGCAAGCCTATATTCTGGCAGAAGACTTTCTGGATGGTGCCCCCTCGGCCATGGTGCTGGGCGACAACATTTTCTTCGGGCACGGCCTGCCCGAGATCCTGCAATCGGCAGACGCCAAAGAGACGGGAGGCACCGTTTTCGGCTATCGGGTCGCTGATCCCGAACGCTACGGGGTCGTGGCCTATGACGAGGCTGGCGCCGTCACCCAGATTGTCGAGAAACCTCAAGTGCCGCCATCGAACTACGCCGTGACCGGGCTGTACTTTCTGGACGGCTCTGCCCCTGAACGGGCCCGCGCCGTAAAACCGTCTGCACGCGGCGAGCTTGAGATTGTCACCTTGCTTGAAATGTACCTTGAGGCCGGGTTGCTCAGCGTCAACCGCATGGGACGCGGTTATGCCTGGCTGGATACCGGAACCCATGCAAGCCTGCTGGACGCCGGAAACTTCGTGCGCACGCTTCAGGACAGGCAAGGCCTGCAAACCGGATCACCCGACGAAATCGCCCATACGCTGGGCTGGATCAACGACCACGACCTCGAAGCCCGCGCCCAAAGATTCGGCAAAAACGAATACGGAAAATACCTCAAAAACCTGCTCAACCAGTAGACTAAGCCAGCGGCATCTGCTTCGGTAAGGCGATCCCAGAAACTTCGTAAATTGAATAAAGAGGATTTCGTTCCTGATCCCGCAACTGAACATTATGGCTTTCACTGGCGGTAAGGTGTCTCGCGCGCTCTCCTGCGCTTGCCGGTGGATCGTCAATCATGATCTGTCGGACAAACCGGATCAAAACCAAACTGATCGGCATAAGAGAAGAGCCACTAAACACTAACAGATCCTGTTCAATTTTCGTGGAGCGGTTCAGTCTTGCTTTGCCCAGTCACAGCCGGAATCCTGAAGCCTGTTTACTTCACTGTATATGAGCTTCCGCGTCTTGGCGTACTATTCTGGATGCTTCTTGTTGAATGTCCTGGCCCACCGGCCCTTGGATTCGGGAAATAATTGCCAACATCAACCCAGCCCCCTTCGGAGATAGCCACAGCGGAGACTTTTTGAGAAACTGAAAACCACGATTAGACAGGGTGTAGGCTGGCAGGCAATACGCACAGGCGTAACGCGACACAGTTGTCAGGATAAAAGCAATACGATCGGAACGCCCATCTGCGCTGTGTGCGTCAAGGCTCAAAACTTGCTCTTTTACTGTATCCAAGGCAACGTCGCCGGGAATGATAAGTTCCCGCGCAACCCTATCGACTTCCTTGTCCGTCAGGGCTGCCAATTCGCGGTCAAGCGCATCAACCTCGCATGTGGCACAATGCGTATACCCATGCTTCAGAATCCATTGTGACAACCCAATTTCGCCACGGCGTACCGTTCTTGTTTTGTCATTTCGAATTTCGAGTTTTCGCCAGTACTTTACAAAATCTGGGTTTCTTAAGATGGCTGGACCAATACCAAGCGCATAAGAAGCATAGTGGAAATTTCGATGCGTCACTCGAAACTTCCACGTAATTTCCCGAAAATTCGCCGGATCGACCCGAGGCATCGCAAAATTGGATGTAGCAGCTGCGAAATCCACATTTAAATCGCGGGCGTCATCAAACCAACTGCGTTGCTGTGGGACCAACCATGCGGAATCATTTAAGAGCCAAAGCCGAGTCAGCTCCGGGAAACGATTGGCCACCTCCAGTACGCCATCCCGGTACCCGCCAAAATCATATCCGAAGTTTGGACGTTCTATAATCAGTGAAGCGTGAGGGGTAAGTTCAGCAAAATCTGTCGTGCTGAGCGGGAGATTGGATACGACGATTGGGGAAATACCTGCCTGAACCATCTGCTCCAAGGCATACAGATGGGAAGGCAAGACTCCCGTTTTAGGAAAGATAAGAAATATCCCGATTTCTGAACCAAATGAAATTGCGCCTGGAGAACGCTTCACTTGGCGAGACAACACCCAATCGTAATACCGGCGGAGATATACATGCCGCAGAAGTTCGGCGGGTAGGTGCATGAGCTTGCGACCCGCGCGCGCGAATTCTCGCTGAATTTTCCATACCGGTGGTAAATTCATCCACTCTCGTCCAATTGTCGTTTCGATTTCTGTTTCCAGCCAGATCCGCCTGTCACCAGCAGACCGAAAACAGCAGTGAAAAGCAACTTTATCACTCTTGATCTATGTCTCAGCTGATACTGATTGGTTTGGGTTGCCTCTAACACACGACCTTGGGTTTCAAAACCCCAAACAAGAAAGCGGGCAACGCTAACGGCGGTTTCGGACTTTTCCTTAGTTTGCAGGTTAACTATTTTGCGGAATTTGTACTTAGTTCCCGAGCGGTTGTAGACAATGTCGCGCCCCGCCAAGGCCTGCAAATGCCTTTCCAGCCAATGAGGGTACTAGTAGTCGTCTCGGCCCTCGCCAGATGCGTTTGCAGGTATAATAAATTTGGGTCGTAAAAAAAATCGGTCGCGAAGAAGTCGCTAATTGCCAGCTTGCCTTGGTGTCTGTGTTATAGGTTGGCCTTGTTACGGGCGGCGCGCCTGGCTGGGCTATGAGTTACAGTTGCCGCTGGTTACTTGCGAAAAGGTGGAGGGCTGGCGCAGATGTTACAACCACGAAGCATCAGCACGAGCATTCCTCGTCGAAGCCGATTAAAAATGTGAAAGTTCCGACGCGACCTGCTGAAAATGCGGGACACTCTGATCTAGGTGGCGAAAGATTGCTTAACAGCTCAATATGGTGGGTTGCAACATGCCTCACCTTCTGGGACATGGGGCCGTTCCGGTTGAGTTTTGAGCCTTGAAATTTAGTTATTATAACGGTCTGCGCGGGAAAACATTAGGCTCCTACGACACCGGCAATGAATATCACGGAGACCCCAAATGCATAAAGTCACATTTGATACTGAGACTTCCTCTGCTCCAAACGCTGGTACGTGCTACGTGTGCGGTGCGACTGAGTTTGAACCCGTTCTGACCGTCTCAAAAGCGCAGTTCCTTAAAGATGACCTAACCCTGGTAAAGTGCAAATCTTGCGCCAGTGTGTATTTTTTGGGCGACGATCCCGTAGTTGGTTACGACTTTGAGGGCTTCAACGAAAACTATTGGTACAATTACGTACAGAATGGTGCGGGAATTTCGGCTATGTTGGAACCCCTGCTGGGGCTCGACAAACCGCGACAGGGATCCGTGTTGGATGTTGGTTGTGGTTTTGGCTTTGTGCCGCATTTTTGGCAGGAAATGGGTTACGGCGAAGCTGTAGGCCTCGAGACCAGCAGGTACGGCCAGATTGGTCGGGAAATGCTAGGTACCAATATCATTCACAAGTACTACAATGATGCCGAGGAAATTCGCGGCCGGAAGTTTGATTATGTCTTCAGTAGTGAAGTGATCGAACACGTGACACGCCCACGTGAGTTTCTGGATGAAATCAGTCAAGGCCTGTCGGATGATGGCGTTTTAGTTCTGACCACACCGAGTGCGACGACGATTACTCCGGACTGCGAACCGACAACACTGATCGCCACGCTGTCCCCGGGTTTTCACTATTTCATCGCGTCCCGAAGTGCGCTGGAAAACCTTCTGAAGAGCGTTGGCTTTAAACATGTCGTAGTAAGAGACGCCGGACACAGGTTGTTTGCCTGGGCGTCGCACGCGCCGTTACCCAAGATATCAGACGGATTCCGCGACTGGGATGTTTACTTGGAATACCTGGAGAAGCTTTCCAACCATCCGGACAAGCACATTGCCAGTGGTGGAATGTACCGTTTGTTCAAGGACAGCCTGAATCTTGGCCGGACGAAACAGGCTGAAAAAATCTATCCTCGCTTCGAGGCATTGTTGAAATCAGAATTCAATATCGACTTCATGGACGTCGCTGCGTCCGAAAACTGGCGCCGCAAGCGCACCGGTCTTGAAAATGAGACCTACCCTTCATGGATGGGATGTGCCTTTTATTTTGCTGGCTTACATGCTCAAAACTGTGGCCTAAGCAAACAGGTTCAGTTTGAGTTGTTTTCCGCCGCTGTGGAAACTATGCACCAAGAGCTGGAATTAGCTGCGCAGTTTGCCGGAGAGCCGGCACACTTTCTTCCATTTGCACAAAAACGCCTGTCGGAACTTCAGAGCACTTTTAAAAATACGCCTCCCTTTGCCATTGAGGAGGTTGCCCCGATTGAGCCATTGGAAGACGCAGAAGTATGCATTCTTTCGATTTATGCACCTGACGGCAAAATACTCCCTACAACTCAAGCTTACATCAAATCGCTGGCTGCAAACGGCATTAAGGTTGTCGCAGGTGTTGCTCTGGAAGGAAAACCTGCGTCAATACTTGCCGCAAAAGATCAATCAACCGACACAGCGCAGCTAATCGTGGACGCGGTGGATCGGGAGTCACTGGATGGGTCTTCCCTCATCGTTTTTCGCCAGAATTCCGGCTACGACTTCGGCATGTGGGCAGATATCTTGCGTGAATGCCCGCATCTCTGGCGCTCCAAACGGCTGTTTTTTGCAAATGACAGCGTCTTTGTTATCCCCAAACTCTTTGGTCCGATGATCCGGAAAATCCGAGAGTCTGAGGCCGACTTTGTCGCGTTGACTGACTGTAGCCTGCCCAAACCACACACCCAGAGCTACTTCTTTGCCTTGCAAAACAATGCGCAGAAGTCTGAAAAGCTGAGACGTTTCTGGGATCGCGTTGAGAATTTGAGGAACAAGTCGGACGTAATCGAAAACTACGAAATCAACCTCGGAGAGGTCGTAGCCGCCGATCCCGACCTCAGATCTGCAACGCTGTTTGGGTGCGATACTCTATTCGGATCGGCCCCTGTCGATCAGCTCCGGAAGTGGAATCCGTGCCATTTCTTCTGGGACCGTCTTGTCGAAAGTGGATTTCCGTTTGTAAAGGCTGAGCTTCTGCGGGACAATCCGATGAAGCTGCCTCTCGACACAGTGTATGATTTGTTGGAGCACTTTGGCGCTGACGTTACCATGTTCAAGGACAGCATCAAAACCTCGCGGAAAATTCGGTCTCGGCGCAGGGGTTCTTCTAAAAACAACACAGGAACGGGTTTCTATAGCTTGTTGCGCGAACTGAATCGTGCCCGCCTCAAAGTGAGAAAGCGGAGGCTTGCTGAGAAAGGTAAATCTTCCTAAAGGTCAGACGACCGGGAGATTCCTCCAGTCTTATCAAACTCCGAGATGTAAATGAACGGATAAGCATTGGAACCGCGTGTTACGATTATCAGTGTAACCTATAACAGCGCCAGCACTCTTCCTCAGATGCTGGCGTCGGTACCCGATGGTGTTCCGATAGTGTTGGTCGACAATGGTTCAGGCGATTTAGAAGAGCTAAAGCGGCTTGCACAACTCAAGAACGCCAAACTCATTCTAAACGACCAAAACATGGGTTTTGGAGTAGGGTGTAACCAGGGTGCAGCCGGGGTAGAGACCGAATACTTGCTGTTTTTGAATCCGGACGCGCGCTTAACGAGCGGCAGCTTGGAGAAGTTGCTGGCCGGTGCAGACCGTCACAAAACTGCTTCAGCGTTCAACCCCGCATTTACTCAAAAGTCTGGCAAAGGATTGCTGAAACGATCCAGTGTCTTGCTACCACGTAATAAGTGGTTGCGCGGGATTGAAACCGATACTGATTTACAGGTTCCGATATTGTCTGGCGCAGCGCTGCTTGTGCGCCAGTCGGCGTTCGAAAAGGTCGGTGGATTCGATGCAAATATCTTCTTGTACCACGAAGATGACGACATCTGTCTGCGTTTGAATGAACAAGTGGGGCCTTTGATATTCCTTCCCGACGCGGAAGTGACCCATATTGGTGGAGAATCTTCTCCCAAGAACCCAAAGATAGCTGCGATCAAAGCCTGGCACATGGGTCGCTCACGTGTTTACACAGCGCGCAAACACAAACGCCCGGCTCCTTTTTTGAATGCATTGATAAGTGCTTTGCTGCAGGTGGCTTCTCCTCTGGTTTTGTTTTCAAAACGAAAACGCGCCAAACAGGTGGCTTTTCTACGAGCTGTATGGTCAACGCGGAACTTGTCTTCATCGACTTCGGGCAAACAGCACGAGTAAAAACACACGGCTTTTTTCAAGCTTTCCGGCCCCCAACGGACCTCTGACATTGGGGTTTGACTGTTTTGCAGACAACCGGCCTGAGTCTGCATAAAACAGTCGGCGTGGTATTTCTCTAAATCCACACATTTATCTTGAATACGAGGTAATGTAAGATTTTTCTGTTGTATTTGGGTGGTTTTGTGGGATTACTGTGGAAACTTGTGGTGGAATTTGAGGACCCCGATGCAGCAAGACTCACTTCAGACAAAAAGTGAGTGTCAAAGGCTTTTGTTTGGGCTTTACCCAAACCGACGCCGACAAGGGGCTTTCTAACTTATCGCCTCCAATACCCGCGCTTCATCGCTAAACAGGATAGAATCGAATGCTGAATCCAAGGACCTCACAGACCGACGAAAGCGCCGACCTGCTGTCTCATGCGGTAAAGATAGCTGACCTGGCCAGCAAAGCAGCGCGGGGGTATTTTCGTGGCGCGCTGGGGGTCGAGTTCAAATCGGATGAAAGCCCGGTGACACAGGCCGACAAGGGTGTTGAATCCCAGGTTCGCGCCTATCTTGAACAGTATTTCCCCGATCACGGCGTCTTTGGAGAAGAACATGGGTTCAAAGGGCAGGATTGCCGCGAGGTTTGGATCATCGACCCGATCGATGGAACCCGGTCATTCCTGTCAGGTCATCCGCTGTTTGGATTTCTGTTGGGGCATCTGGTTGACGGCAAACCCGATATCGGCGTGATCGGCATGCCGGCGATAAATGAAGTGTTTACCGGCGTTTTTGGCCAGGGCGCCACGTTGAATGGCCATGCGATCACGACTTCGGCCCAAACGCGGCTGGATCAGTCCATTCTTTTTGTAAACGAAGGGGACAAGATCTATCGCGATCATCCGGCGTTATTCGACAGGCTGATGCAATCTGGACAGACCAGACGGTTCGCCTATGATTGCTACCCCCATGCCCTGCTGGCGGCGGGTCATGTGGATGCTGTGATCGACTATGATCTACAGCCCTATGATTACCTGCCAGTGCTGGCCGTGGTTGAAGCTGCGGGTGGGGTGATGACAGATTGGCAGGGTCAGCCGCTTGACTTGAATTCTGACGGCCGGGTGATTTCAGCGGCTACACCCGAGCTGCACGGGGAAATGTTGGACTTGGTGAACGGGTAGGATCATGGCGATAGTAAGCTTTCTCATCAGCCTGGCCGGAGCCACGATGCTGCTGCTTTACGCAGTGCGGATGGTCCGCACAGGGATCGAGCGCAGCTATGGGGCTTCGTTCCAGCGCCTCATGACAGGCCAAAGCCATTACGCGCAGGCGTCAATGGTCGGCATTGTGATGGCGGTGGTTCTGCAAAGCTCGGCAGCGGTTGCCCTTTTGACATCGGGTTTTGCTGCTGGGGGGTTCCTGACCTTTCCCACCGGCCTTGCAATCGTGCTGGGCGCTGATCTCGGTTCGGCGCTGATTATTCAGGTGTTGTCATTCCAGCTGGGTTGGCTGATACCTTTGCTTCTGGCGGTTGGCGGGTATCTGTTTGTCAAGACCGAGGCCAAGAGGCCCCGGCAATTGGGGCGCATCCTGATGGGGATTGCGTTCATCTTGATTTCATTGCGCTTTTTGCGCGAAGCCATGGACCCGATCCGGGACAGTGCCTTTTTGCCTGCCGTCGCCGAGTATCTGGCACGCGACTATATTACAGCGTTTCTGGTCGGCGGCGCGCTGGCCTTTGTCATGCATTCCTCGGTCGCGGCAATCCTGATGTGTGTGACGCTGGTCCAGATTGGTGCGATTCCGTTTGCCGCCGGGCTGTCGCTGGTATTGGGGGCCAATTTCGGTTCAGCCTTCATACCTGTTTGGCTGAGCCGGGGGATGGAGATGCCTGCCAGGCGCATACCTTTTGCCAACCTAGCGTTGCGCGGCAGCTGGGCGATAGTCACCCTTTTCGCGGCGACTGCGGCACTGCGTGCCGGTGTTCTGGGGGATTTGCAGGGCGGTCAGATGCTGGTCAATGCGCACCTGGCATTCAATGCCTCGTTGCTGGTGCTGGCGCTGCCCTTCTGCGGGCGATTGCGCGCGCCGTTCGAGCAGTTTTTTCCGGACCCGAAATCTGCGAACGCGCTGGCCCAGGCAGGTCGCCCGGCCAGCGCGCTGGATGTGCGCACCGCCGGCAGCCCCTCCCAGGCGCTGTCCAGCCTCAAGCGTGAACTGCTGCGGATGAGCGATCTGGTCGAGTCGATGTTCCGCCCGTCACTGGAATTGTACCGCAGCGGCGACAAGGACCAGATACGCGCCGTAAGGGACATGGACGAAGATGTGAACGACTGCCTGTCGGGTATTCGAAAATTCGTGGCCGCCATTCCCGAGGAGACGTTCGGAAAGCAGAACGCAAAAGTGGCGCGCGACCTGATGGAATACGCAATCCGTCTGGAAACTGCGGGCGACGTTGTTGCCAAGCGGTTGACTGTTCTGGCGGGCGACATGCGGAAGAAGGGTGCTTCATTTTCAAAAGACGGCTGGTCGGAACTGGTTGAGATGCACGAAGGCATCCTCGCCAACCTCAAACTGGCCTCGAACGTTCTGATCTCGGACGATCTGGAAAGCGCCCGTCTGCTGAGCCTTGAGAAAACCGAAATCAAACGGGCCGAGCGTGACAGCCGCAAACGCCACCTCAAACGCTTGCAGCACGGCAGTACGGAAAGCTTTGAGACCAGCGATATCCACCTGGAAACCCTGCGCGCGTTCCGGGAATTCAACAGCCACATCGCTGCGGTGGCCTATCCGATCCTGTATCGAAACGGGCAATTGCTGGAAACACGCCTGATCGAAGAAATGCCGCGCAAAGAGCAGGGCGAGGACACAGAGGTCTAGGCTAACTGCTCCGGCAAAGGTCGGTTTCGTGCGGATACGGTCTGTTACATATTGTAACCGCTCAGGCCGGTTTCTGCCGCTTTTGCGCGTGCCGTGCTGGACGCGGGATTAGAATAAGGTAGCGTGTCGGCACTTGTTTACGGGGGCTATCCGTGCTGCGTTTCTTAATCTTCATTCTGTGTCCGGTCGTGCTGACGGCCTGCGTCGACCGGACCGTATCCGAAACGGTCCCATCTGCATTGAAAATCGGAACTCCCGAAACGGTTTTTGCGGCCACCACACGTGCGCGCGAGCCCGATGGCGCGTATGGATTCCGCCGCGCAGAACGCCTGCAATTTCTGGAAACGACCGTGTCGATACCACCGGGCCGTTCACCGGGAAGCCTTAAATTTTCATACGCAAACCCTGACCCGAGAAAGCAGTTCGTACTGGCAGAGGTCGATCAGCTAAGCGGGCCGCAACAGTTGAAGGACAGGCTGAGTGGGGCTGACGAAGTCACGATTTTTGTGCATGGCTATAACTCCACTCAGACAGAGACATTGTTCCGGGCTGCTCAGCTGTCACATGATATCGGTATTCCCGGTCAAATCCTTGTCTATTCATGGCCCAGCCGCGCGACAGGCTATGGTTATGCCTATGATCTGGACAGCATGTTGTTTGCCCGTGATGGGCTGGAGGAAACCATTCGTCTTCTCAAGTCGATGGGGGTCAGGCGGGTGGCCCTTGTGGCGCATTCAATGGGCGGCGCGCTGGCTATGGAGATGATACGGCAAACCGAACTGAAACAGCCGGGCTGGGCAAAGCGAAATCTGGAAGGTGTTATTCTGATCTCTCCCGATCTGGACGTGGATGTTTTTCGGTCGCAGATGAACAGTATCGACAATCCTCCTGATCCTTTTGTCGTGATGGTGTCCAAGAAAGATAAGATCCTGAACATTTCAGGTCGGCTGAGGGGAACCGCCGATGGTGAAAGGCTGGGCAATATCGGATCGGCCGAGAAACTGTCCGAATATCCGATTGAAATCGTGGATACGACTGCCTTCAACAGCGATGCGGAATCTTCCCATTTTGTGGCCGCCACTTCTCCGGCCCTGTTGACTATCCTCCGCTCCGTGCGCCGGGTCAGCGAAACCTTTGGGCGCGATGACCGGCGCGGGATCGACATCCTCGTACCGCCAAGCCAGCGCAATCCTGTTGGCGCAACAGAAATCGTGCTGACTGAAACCGGCCAGGCCCAGGTGAGCAATCCGTGACGCGGGTTTCCCTGCACCGGTTTCTTGTGGACAACGCGACCTGGCTTGCGACCGGCGTTCTGCTGACATTTCTGTCCAGTTTCGGGCAAACCTTTTTCATCTCGGTCTTTGCTGGTGAAATCCGCTCTGAATATGGCCTCAGCCACGGCGCATGGGGTGGGCTGTACACGTTAGGCACGACCCTGTCTGCAATCGTGATGATCTGGGCTGGAGGGTTGACGGATATCTTCCGCGTACGGGTATTGGGCCCAGTTGTGTTGGCGGGACTGGCGTTGGCCGCCATTGCAATGGCGCTGAACACCTGGCTGCTGCTGTTACCACTGGTGATCTTTCTGCTGCGGTTATTTGGGCAGGGGATGAGCACGCATCTCGCCGTGGTCGCAATGGCCCGCTGGTTCACGGTTACGCGGGGCAAAGCACTTTCCATCGCGTCCACCGGCTATGCGCTTGGCGAGGCGTTGTTGCCGCTGATTTTTGTTGGCGCCATGGTCTATCTGGATTGGCGCTGGCTGTGGGTTGCCGCGGCGGGCATCACGGCGCTGGGTATTCCGGTTCTGATGCGGCTGCTGCGAGAAGAGAGAACTCCACAAAGCCTCGCCAACGCGTTTTCAGCATCGGGAATGCAGGGAAAACACTGGACCCGGCGGGACGCTCTGTTCCATCCTTTGTTCTGGTTTATGGTGCCATCAGTGCTTGGGCCATCCGCATTCATCACCGCATTTTTTTTCCATCAGGTTTTTCTGGCTGATGTGAAGGGTTGGCAGCATATCCAACTGGTGGCTCTATTCCCGATCTTTACCGGAATATCTCTGTTTTCCATGTTTGTCGCAGGCTGGGCGCTGGATAAATGGGGGACCGCCCGGATCATGCCCTACTACCAGCTTCCGATCGCACTTGGGTTCGTCATTCTGGGCACAACCAATTCGATCAGCGGCGCGACCCTGGGGCTGGTCTTCCTGGCTTTGACCGTTGGAGCAAACAGCACATTGCCCAGCGCATTCTGGGCCGAATTCTACGGAACCCGGCATATCGGTGCGATCAAGGCGATGGCCGCGGTTGTCATGGTGCTGGGATCGGCCATCGGCCCCGGCCTGACCGGCGTTCTGATTGACCTTGGCGTTTCGCTGAACACACAGTTCATCTGGGTTGGGGTGTTCTTCGTGCTGGTTTGCGTTCTGGTCCGAACAGGTATTTCCCGCGCCCGTCGGGATTTTTAGCGCATTCGCCTGAGATAGACGTAATAAGCGCCCTCGCCGCCATGACTGATATGCGCGGGGTTGATCTGCATCACCGCCTGCGCCAACGGCGGTATGGACAGCCAATGCGGCACTTGATTGCGTAATACGCCACGCGGCGTCGGGATTGGGCCGGGTTCGTCGCGGTCCTTGCCCTTGCCGGTTACCACCAGAACCAGTCATTTACCTTGTGCCTGCGCGCTCAGGATAAAACGGATCAACGCAGGATGGGCCGTATCAACCCGCATACCGTGAAGATCCAGCTTGCCTTCGGGCTTTAGCTTACCGCGCTTCATCCGGCCAAAAGCCTTGATATCCATCTGAACAGGCGCGGCACGCAGCGCGTCCGTCAACGATGGTTTCAGATCGTTTGGCTTCGAGTTCGGCTGAAGGTTCTGACCAAGCTCAAACACCTCAAACCTGGGTTTTGGTGTTTTTCTGGGCCTGGGTTTCGGCAGGGTGGTCGGATGGACGGTCTGAGGACAGTCCGGATGCAGACGCTCGGCCTGTTTGGTGACCTTGCGCCAAAGCTCGATCTCATCGGTTGTCAGTTTGCGCCGGGTCATCAGAATTCATCCGGCAACAGGGCATAGGCGCGCTGAATAGGCAACAACAGAACCATCCGACCCGGATCTTTCAGCCTGCCCGCAGCCTGTCCGGCTTCTTCACCGGTACCGAAAAAGATGTCCGCCCGTTGCGCACCTTTGATGGCCGCGCCTGTGTCCTGCGCGATCATTAGCCGTCGCAACGGGTTTTCACCGTCCTTTTCCACCCAGACAGGTGCGCCCAATGGTGTATAGGTGGGGTCCGCCGCAATCGAGCGCATTGTCGTGATCGACCGGTTCATCGCCCCCAAAGGTCCAAATTCGGGGGCAACGCGTGAAACTTCGCGAAAAAACACGTATGACGGGTTGTGAAACAGCAACTCGGCACCGGCCTCGGGGTTCTTGCGCACCCAGGCGCGGATCATCTGGGCGCTGACCTCATGCGCACCCAGAACCCCGCGTCGCACCAACTCGACACCGATCGACCGATAGGGGTGACCATTCGCACCACCATATCCAACCCGCAGCGCACCGCCATCCGACAATCGAATACGCCCCGAGCCCTGAATTTGCAGAAAGAACAGCTCAACTGGGTCGTCGACCCAGGCAATCTCTAGCCCGCGGCCCTGCATCACATCGCCGGTCAGGATGTCACGACGGCTCAGCCATGGTCCTTCCGCACGGGCTTCGGGCGGCATCTTGTAGATCGGGTATTTGAAACGGTCTGTCCGGGTGCGCGCGCCGTCAAGCTCGGGTTCAAAATAGCCGGTAAACAGGCCCTCTTTGTCATCCTCGACCAGAACAGGGCGGAAGAATAACTCGAAAAAGGCGCGGGCAGCATCCGGTTCATATGTTCTGGCCACACCACACAAGGCGCGCCAATCCGGGTCATCCAGATCACCGCACGTGTTCAGAAAAACGGAAAGGGCCGAGCCGTGGTCGTCCTCCGCCCAGCCCTGCAGATCGTCAAACGACAGAATGGATCGCGTTGCCTCGGCTCCGGCAGCACTGGCGGTGGTCATTGCGCCCACCAGTAAAAGCGACCGAAGCGTTGCAATCATGCGTCCGTGGCGACAAGCAGCCAGTTCGGATCGTCCTTGCCCATGACACGGGCAAAGGTCCAGCTGTCCTTCTGGCGCTTCACGGTATTCGGGTTGCCTTCGACGATGTCGCCTCCGCGATCGCGCACGACCGAGGTCAGCTCTCCCACGAACTTCATCGTGATTTCGGCCTGGTTTGAGTCCTTGTCGAATTTCACATCCGTCAGGGTAGTTTCCCGCACGCCGATGAATTCGGCCTCGATGGTCAGGCCCTGATCTTCACGTGCTGCCACGACCGAAACGAAAGTCTCGAACACTTCTTCCGACAGGAAAGGCTGGATTTCATCCAGATTGCCCCTTTCAAACCCCATCACGATCATCTCATACGCACCGCGCGCACCCTGAACGAACTCGCCGACCGAGAAGCCGGGCTCGACACGTTTCATTGCAGCCAGGGTTTGCGCCTGTTCGCTGTCTTCGGCGACATGGTCGGTAATGTCATGATCCGGGCCGCCATCGATCACCTCGAAACCGCGGCGCGATTTATGGGCTTCGGGCTGTTGCTGCACAGGCGGTTTTTCAAAGCCTTCACGCGTGCCCAATACGCTTTTGAGGCGCAGGATCAGGAAAATGGCAATTCCGGCCAGGACCAGGAGCTGGATCATAGGGTTGTCGCTCATTTCATTCTCTTTTCAACGCCGCGACTTTGTATACACGGCCTCATGCCACTATGTAGGTGACAGTGAGTGGCAAGTCCACAGCCCGGCCTAAGGGAAAGGATAACGCAAATGTATCTGTTCTTGGCATTTTTGTTGGTGCCCATAATCGAAATCGCGCTGTTTATTCAGGTTGGTGGTTTGATTGGGTTGTGGCCGACACTTGCCATCGTAGTGCTGACCGCGGTTCTGGGCACGGTTTTGGTGCGGACACAAGGTCGCATGGCGCTTGGACAGCTGCAACGGTCCTTTGCCGAATTGGACGATCCGACCGAACCCCTGGCCCATGGGGCAATGATCCTGTTGTCGGGCGCTTTGTTGCTGACACCGGGCTTTTTCACTGATGCCGTTGGTTTTGCGTTGTTAGTTCCCGGTATCCGCGTCGCCGTTTTCCGGTACCTGAAATCCAAGGTTACAGTAACCCAGTTCCAGATGGGGCCGGGCCCCGGATATCAAACCCGGGGGAACCCTTTCGATCAGGGCGATATCATCGATGGGGAATTCACCGAAGTTCGGCCAAAAAAAGACCCCTCGAAGCCTTCGAAATGGGTGGAAGGCCCCCACCAGCATTGAGGTGCCGCGCCCAACTTGCTAAGCAGTGGCGAATTTCATTTTTGGAGTAGATCCATGGCCGAAGAAAACGCTGCAGAAAACACTGCGGCCCAAGCCGCCCCGCAGGTTCAGATGCGTGTTCTGGGGCAGTTCATCCGTGATATGTCCTTTGAAAACGTGATGGCGCAAAAGGGCGTTTCCGGAGACGTACAACCGGAAATCGCCGTTCAGGTGAATCTGGATGCCAAAAAACGCGCGGCGGACCATCAGTTCGAAGTTTCGATCAAGCTGAACCTGACATCCAAAGCCAAAGGCATGGATGACATCTTGTTCCTGTGTGAACTGGACTATTGCGGAATGTTCCACGTGGAAGGTGTGCCGGAAGATCAGCTGCACCCGTTCCTGATGATCGAGTGCCCGCGCATGTTGTTCCCGTTCCTGCGCCGCATCGTCAGCGATATCACCCGCGATGGCGGCTTCCCGCCGGTCAACTTGGACAATATCGATTTCGTAACGCTCTATCGCAACGAGTTGATGCGCCGTCAGGCCGAACAGGCCCAAAAAGCCGACGCGTAAGGTTTTGACCTGCGCCTGTCCGGATCAGGCGCGGGTCCACAAGGCGTTCTCGCCCAGTTTTTCCACGAAAGCTTCATGTGCTGCGCGTTCATCCTCGGTGATCCGGGATGGCAATGGTGTGCTGCGCGGTGTAGCTCGCCAATCATCGCTGCCACCGTCCGCAGAAGATGTGGATGTCGACAGACCAAAATCCGGCTGCCGCCCACCGATCAATTCCAGGTAAACCTCGGCCAGAATTTCCGAGTCGAGCAACGCGCCGTGCAACACACGGTTCGAGTTGTCGATATTGAAGCGACGGCACAGCGCATCCAGTGACGCTGGCGAACCGGGGAACCGTTTACGGGCAATTGCCAGTGTATCCAACGCCTGCTCCATGGGGATAAGCGGGGCACCCATCCATTTCAACTCGGCATTCAGGAACTTCATGTCGAATGAGGCGTTGTGGATCACCAACCGCGCATCGCCAACAAATTCGCGAAATCCATGGCCAACCTTTGCAAAGACCGGCTTGTCTTTCAGAGTCACTTCGCCCTTTTCAGGCGGGCGCGGGGTTTCCAGCAGATCGGGACCTATACCATGCACGCCAAACGCCTCTTCCGGCATCGAGCGTTCGGGGTTGATATAGACGTGGTAGGTTTCACCGGTGGCAACGTGGTTCCACAGCTCAACGGCGCCGATTTCCACGATCCGATCTCCGCTTTCGGGATCAAACCCGGTGGTTTCGGTATCCAGTACAATCTCACGCATGTGCCATCCCCGCCCGTATCTGCTTGACCACATCCTGCACCTGCGCGCGGGCGTGGTCCAGAGTATCGGTCACGATCACAAAATCCGACCGCGCGCATTTTTCATCGTTCGGCATCTGCTTGGCGCGGATCTGCTCGAACTGCGCCTCGGTCATTGTACCCCGTTCCATAACGCGCCGCTTTTGGACTTCGGCTGGGACCGAAACGCAGGCCACTGCGTCCATTGCTGCATCAGCGCCCGTTTCAAACAAAAGCGGAATATCGAACACCAGGATGTCGCTTGTAGCGCTTTCGCGAAATTCCGCACGATCAGCAGCGACAAGTGGATGCACAATCGCCTCAATCGCTTTCAACGTGGCCGGGTCATTCGCGATGATCCGTTTCAACGCGTCGCGGCTGACCACCCCATCAAGTATCGCATCGGGAAAGGCTGCCCGCATTGGTTCAACCGCTGCTCCACCAATGGCATACAGCCGATGCACCGCCGCATCCGCATCCCACAATGCGCAACCTTCTTCGACAAACACCTGTGCCGTGGTGCTTTTCCCCATACCGATTGAGCCTGTCAGGCCAAGCGCAAAACTCATGCCAGGGCCGCCGCGCGCGTATCCGCGTCTACTTCGGGGCGAACACCAAACCAGCGTTCAAACCCGGGAACGGCCTGATGCAGCAACATCCCAAGACCATCGACTGTGGTGCATCCGGCCTCCTCGGCGGTTTGCAACAGGCGGGTTTTCAACGGGGCATAGACCAGGTCCGTTACCACGGCACCGGGTTGCAACCCGTCCAACGGCACGCGCAGCTCTGGCTGGCCCTGCATCCCCAGTGAAGTCGTATTGACCACCAGTTCGGCGTTTTCAATGACATTTCCCGCCTGAACCCAATCGACCACGCGAATGCGTTGGCCGAACTCTTCCTTCAGATGATCCGCGCGGGCGCGCGTCCGGTTGGTCAGCAGGATTTCCGGCACCCCGGCATCAGACAAAGCCTGCAAAACGGCACGGGCAGCGCCCCCGGCACCAAACACAACCGCCGGGCCATCTTTCGCATTCCAGTCAGGTGCGCCATTGCGCAGGTTTTCCATAAACCCGTACCCGTCGGTGTTATCTGCGTGGATCGAACCATCAGTTCGGAACACCAGCGTATTTGCGGCACCAATCACTGTTGCACGGTCGGAAACGTGATCTGCGATCTTCAACGCAGCTTCTTTGTGCGGAACGGTCACGTTGGCCCCGACAAAGCCCGCTTTGGGCAGGGTTCGCAGCACAGTCTTCAGATCAGCAGAGGCGACGTCCATCGGGATATAATGCCCGACAAGCCCATAGGTCTTTAACCAATGCCCGTGCAGCTTGGGTGAACGCGAATGCCCGATGGGGTGCCCGATCACTCCGGCTAAAGGAACCCGGTTGTCTGTCATTGCTCGATCACCCCTTTGACAGCCAGAAAGTTGAGAAGCTCTAACAGAGGTATACCCAAAACGTTAAAATAGTCGCCGTCAATGGTGGCGAACAGGCGGACGCCTTCTTCTTCCAGCTTGTAGGCTCCGACGGCATGGCGAATGCTGTCCCAGTTCCGCGCAACATAGTCTTTCAGATAGGCATCGGAACTGGCCCGCATCCGCAAACGCACCTGCCCCACTTGCCGCCAGATCGGCTCACCATCCTGATAGATCACAGCAGCGGACAAAAGCATGTGTCGCTTGCCGCGCATATCTTTCAGTTGGGCCAACGCCTGTTCCGGGGTTTCGGGCTTTGAAAGCAGCTGCCCTTCGAAATCCAGCACCTGATCGCAACCGATCACCATGGCGCCGGGGTTTTTGTCACTGACCTTACGCGCTTTGATCTCAGCCAGCGTATCCGCAATATCGCGTGGTGCGGCATCCTCTGCCAGCAACGCCCGTTTGACCGTCTCTTCATCCACGCGCGCCGTTTGAACCGCAAACGGCACACCTGCGTTCCTTAGCAGTTGCGCGCGAATAACAGATCCCGAAGCCAGAAGAATGGGGACAGACATGTGGAAAACCCCGTGTGCAAATCGATGAGAGTTCTGGGGTGTTTTGTATGGTTTTCCGGTTGACACGCAACCCCGGGAATTTTGCGGCAAAGATCCCCGAGTCGCTCAAATCTCATCCTGTTGGGACAAGGATAACTCTAACTCGTGGGATAACAGATGTATCCAGCGATACCCATCGGGTTATCCACAGACCAGATTTGCCTGATCCAACTTAAATAATTGATTTATATATATAATTTTTAATATCAACAGAATCTCTGGGAACCTCAGATTTTTTGTCCCCTTGGGGAAAACGCTAGGGTAAAAATAATAATCCACGGATATTTAGCACCCTACAAAACCATCATCCTTTTTCTTTTCTTATTTTTTTATTAGGGAGAGTTCCGAACAACGTTCGGAGCCGGCATGACAGACCTTCTTTTCACGATTTACCCGTGGGTGAAGTCATTACATATCATGGCCGTGATCTCATGGATGGCGGGCTTGTTCTATCTGCCCAGACTGTTTGTTTATCACGTCGAAAAAGCGCAGGCCGTAGAGGGCGCGCAAGACATCTTCTTTGAAATGGAAGACAAGCTGCTGCGGGTGATCATGCGCCCCGCGATGGTTGTGACCTGGTTATGCGGGCTGATCATGGTGTTCACACCGGGGATCGTCGGATGGGATTTCGCATGGCCCTGGGTTAAAGGCGCGGGCGTGATCGCGATGACCTGGTTCCACCATTGGCTTATGGCCCGAAGAATGGATTTTCTGGCAGGCCAGAATAAGCTCACTGGGCGGCAATATCGCATGATGAACGAGGTTCCGACCATTCTGATGGTTACCATCGTTCTGGCGGTCATACTGAAGTTCTGAACGCCTGTTTGACTCCGAACGACGCTGCGCTTATGTAGATCACAACACGCCCGTCCGGGCGGCGTATTTTCCGTACTGAAATTCCACTTCAAGCCGCGTTTTCAGCGGTGAAGGTATGTATCATGTCCAATGAATCCCTGAATCTGGCCGACCTGAAAGCCAAAAGCCCCAAAGACCTTCTGGCAATGGCCGAAGAGCTGGAGATCGAAAACGCCTCGACCATGCGCAAGGGCGAGATGATGTTCCAGATTCTCCGCGAACGTGCCGATGATGGCTGGACCGTCGGCGGTGATGGCGTACTGGAAGTGCTACAAGATGGGTTCGGCTTTCTGCGCTCGCCCGAGGCAAACTATCTGCCGGGTCCTGACGATATCTATGTCTCGCCCGATATGATCCGTCTGCACTCACTGCGGACTGGGGACACGGTCGAGGGCGAGATCAAGGCGCCGGACGAGAGTGAGCGTTATTTCGCGCTGACAAATGTCACCATGATCAACTTTGAAGATCCCGAGAAGGCCAAGCACAAGATCCTGTTCGACAACCTGACGCCTCTGTACCCGGATGAGCGTCTGAAGATGGAAATCGAAGATCCCACCATCAAGGATAAGTCCGCGCGCGTGATCGATCTGGTTGCGCCGATCGGTAAAGGTCAGCGTTCGCTGATCGTGGCACCGCCGCGGACTGGTAAAACCGTGATCCTGCAGAACATCGCGCATTCGATCGAACAGAACCATCCGGAGTGTTACCTGATCGTCCTGCTGATCGACGAACGCCCGGAAGAAGTGACCGACATGCAGCGCTCGGTTAAGGGTGAGGTTGTGTCGTCAACCTTCGATGAGCCCGCAACGCGTCACGTGGCCGTGTCGGAGATGGTCATTGAAAAGGCCAAGCGCCTGGTCGAACATAAACGAGATGTTGTTATTCTACTCGACTCAATCACAAGACTTGGTAGGGCTTTTAACACCGTTGTACCATCCTCGGGCAAGGTTCTGACCGGTGGTGTGGACGCAAACGCGCTGCAGCGGCCCAAGCGTTTCTTCGGCGCGGCCCGGAACATCGAAGAGGGCGGATCGCTGACCATCATCGCCACGGCGCTGATCGATACCGGCAGCCGGATGGACGAGGTGATCTTTGAAGAATTCAAAGGTACTGGTAACTCGGAAATCGTTTTGGACCGCAAGATTGCAGACAAACGCGTGTTCCCGGCGATCGACATCCTGAAATCCGGTACACGGAAAGAGGACCTGCTGGTCGACAAGGGCGATCTGGCCAAAACCTTCGTTCTGCGCCGTATCCTCAATCCTATGGGCACCACCGACGCAATCGAGTTCCTGTTGTCGAAGTTGAAACAGACGAAGACAAACGGCGAGTTCTTCGATTCAATGAACACCTGACACAGGTCTTAAGCGACGCGAGGCCTACGAATGGATACGATATTCGCCTTGGCCAGCGCGCAAGGCAAAGCAGGGGTGGCGGTCATCCGCCTCTCTGGCCCCGAAGCGCATGCCGCAGCCGCATGTCTGAGCGGCGCGGAACTGCCCAAGCGGGGAATAGTCTTGCGCACCCTGCGGGATCAGGACGGATCACGTCTTGATGATGGTCTGGTTCTGACCTTTCAGGCACCGGCAAGTTTCACCGGGGAAGACGTGGCAGAACTTCAGATCCATGGCAGCACGGCCTCGGTCAATGCGGTTCTGCGCTGTTTGTCGAACACCGATGGGCTGCGGCTGGCGGACCCGGGTGAATTCACACGCCGGGCCCTTGAAAATGGCAAGATGGATCTGACACAGGTCGAAGGCCTTGCAGACCTGATTGACGCGGAAACCGAGGCACAGCGTAAGCAGGCCCAGACCATTCTTGCCGGTGAGCTTGGCACGCTGGCCGAGCGCTGGCGGCGCGATCTGATCCGCGCGGCATCGTTGCTGGAAGCCGTCATCGATTTCGCTGATGAAGACGTCCCCACCGACGTCACGCCGGAAGTCCGCGATTTGACAAGCGGTGTTCTGGCAGATCTTCGTCGAGAAGCAGATGGGGTGAAGATTGCCGAGCGTATTCGTACCGGATTTGAAGTGGCTATTGTTGGTCTTCCCAATGCAGGAAAATCAACCCTGTTGAACGCGCTTGCAGGACGTGAAGCCGCAATTACCTCGGAATTCGCAGGCACAACCCGGGATGTGATCGAGGTTCGTATGGATCTGGCTGGCTTGCCGGTGACATTGCTGGATACGGCCGGGTTGCGGGAAACCGAAGATCACGTCGAGAATCTTGGGATCGAGCTGGCTCGAAAACGGGCAGAAGCGGCAGACTTGCGTGTTTTTCTAACCGAAGTCCCGGAAGAGCTGGATGTAGCTGTGCAGGATGGAGATATCCATGTTCTGCCCAAAGCAGACCTGCGGGAAGATAAGAGTGAAGGTGTTTCAGGAAAGACAGGACAGGGGATTGATGCGCTTGTCGACCAGATTTCGTGGGCCTTGAGTGAAAGAACCACAACACATGGTATAGCCACGCGTGAACGCCATCGCGCTGCGATGAACAAGGCATCGGCTTCACTTGTTGCTGCGATCACGGTTCTGGAATCAGGCCCGGACCTGTATGATATCGCTGCGGAGGAGTTAAGGACTGCCATACGGGCGCTTGAATCTCTGGTCGGCAGAATTGATGTCGAGACACTGTTGGATGAAATCTTCTCCAGCTTTTGTTTAGGAAAATAAGGATTGTTTCACGTGAAACATTCAAACTTTGATGTCATCGTGGTTGGGGCCGGTCATGCCGGTACGGAAGCCGCGCACGCCGCTGCCAGGATGGGTGCGAAAACCGCTTTGGTGACATTATCTGCGACCGATATCGGCGTCATGTCCTGCAACCCGGCTATCGGTGGGTTGGGGAAGGGACATCTGGTTCGAGAGATTGACGCGCTGGACGGTGTAATGGGTCGCGTCGCTGACCAGGCTGGTATTCAGTTTCGACTGTTGAACCGGCGAAAAGGTCCGGCTGTTCAGGGTCCCAGAACGCAGGCTGACCGCGCCCTTTATCGTGCGGCAATGCAAAACGAAATCAGCAACCAGGAAAACCTGTCCATTATCGTTGGGGAGGTTGTAGACTTCCTGATGGACGGACTCCGTGTCGCCGGTGTCTTGCTTGGAGATGGGTCGGAAGTGCATGCCAAAGCCGTTGTTCTGACTTCCGGAACCTTCCTGCGCGGCGTCATCCATATCGGCGACGTGTCACGGGCTGGTGGGCGGATGGGAGATCGCCCGTCGATAAAACTGGCCGAGAGGTTGGATAGCTATAACCTTCCGCTGGGACGCTTGAAAACCGGCACACCGCCGCGTCTGGATGGGCGCACTATCGACTGGTCAGGTTTGGAAAGACAGGACGGGGATGAGGACCCGACCTTGTTTTCTTTCCTGTCAACATCGGTTGTCGCGCCTCAGATTTCCTGCGGTATTACACATACCAATGCCAAGACGCATGAGATCATCGAAGCAAACCTCTCAAAATCGGCGATGTATGGGGGCCATATCGATGGCATAGGTCCAAGATATTGCCCTTCGATCGAAGATAAGATTGTTCGCTTTGCAGATAAGGACTCGCATCAGGTTTTTCTTGAGCCCGAAGGCGTCAATGATCACACGATTTATCCCAACGGTATTTCAACGTCACTGCCTCAGGACGTGCAATTGGAATACGTTCGGTCGATCAAAGGGCTTGAAAAGGCGGACATTCTTCAACCGGGCTATGCGATCGAATATGATTATGTGGACCCACGTGTCTTAACCGCGTCCTTGTCGCTACCCGACGTTCCGGGACTATATTTGGCAGGGCAGATCAACGGAACCACAGGATATGAGGAAGCTGCGGCACAAGGGATGGTTGCTGGCCTTAACGCGGCGCTGGACGTACGGGGCCGCGAACCGGTCATTTTCACCAGATCAGACAGCTATATCGGCGTGATGATAGACGACCTGACGACACGTGGTGTGGCAGAGCCTTATCGAATGTTCACCTCCAGGGCCGAGTTCCGACTGTCTCTGCGTGCAGATAATGCAGATCAACGGTTGACACCGATTGGGTTGGAACTTGGCTGTGTCGGAGAGAGGCGTCAGGCGCATTTTGAGAAGAAAATGAGCCAGCTTGATGCAGCGAAATCCAAGCTGACCGCTCGCACATACACACCCAAGGAAGTTCTTTCAGCCGGGATCAACGTCAACCAGGATGGAAACCGCCGAGATGGAATGGCGATTCTGGCATTTCCGGATACATCTTTCGAGGACTTGTTTCCCTTGATACCAGATCTACAAGATGTAGACGTGGCGATCCGGCTTCAAATCGAACGTGACGCACTTTATGCGAACTATATCGACCGGCAAAAGCGCGATGTTGAGGCTATGAAGCGGGATGAATCCTATGTTATCCCGCGTGAATTTGACTATTTTGGCCTGGACGGGCTGTCTTCTGAGATGAAGCAGAAACTGTCACAGGCCAAACCGTCGAACATAGCGCAAGCAAGCCGAGTCGAAGGCGTTACACCGGCTGCGCTCACCCTTGTCCTGGCGAAATTGCGCCGCGATCAACGAGCGCGTCAGGCATGATGGCCGATTTTTCCAAGTTTGATGGCTTGAATGTTTCACGTGAAACATTCGAACGTCTGAAAATCTATGTTGATCTGGTGAACCGCTGGAATCCCAGGATAAATCTTGTTTCACGCAATAGTCTGGAATTCATGTGGGATCGGCATATTCTGGATTCTGTCCAAGTTTTTCGATGCGCTGAAACGTTTGAAACCTGGGTGGACCTTGGCAGTGGCGGCGGGTTCCCCGGAATGGTATGCGCCATTATTGCTGCCAAGGAAGCTCCGACCGCCAGTTTCTCTCTGGTGGAAAGCGACCAGAGAAAATCGGCTTTTCTGCGTAACGTCGCCCGTGAATGTGGCGTGTCGTGTAAAGTGATTTCTAAGCGGATCGAGGTGGTTGAACCCCTGGGCGCAAACATCGTTTCGGCGCGCGCGCTGGCGGATCTGCGTACATTGTTATCATTCTGTGACAGGCATTTAGGTGAAAACGGGACCGCGCTGTTGCCCAAAGGTGCAAACTGGAAAAAAGAGCTGGATGAGGCGCGTGAGGAATGGAATTTCGATGCTGAGGCCATTACAAGTTTAACTGAACCTCAGGCCGTTATCCTTAAGATCAAAGGAGTATCACGTGGTTGATCTGTCTCGACCGTCCGGACCCCGGATAATTGCGGTTGCCAATCAGAAGGGCGGAGTAGGGAAAACAACCACAGCAATCAACCTAGCGGCAGGGTTGGCCGAAGCTGGCTGCAGGGTATTGGTGGTTGACCTCGATCCACAAGGGAATGCATCAACCGGTTTAGGGGTCGAAGATCGGGATTGGACCACTTATGATCTCATCCTGGATGACGCGCCCTTGGAGGCAGTGGTTCAGGAGACGGAGATCAAAAACCTTCTGGTTGTCCCTGCAACGGTTGACTTGAGCTCGGCAGATATCGAGCTGATTTCCAACGAAAAACGCAGCTATCTGCTGCACGATGCGCTGCGTCAGACGGCAGTGGACGCGTTTGAGCTGGATTTCATCCTGATAGATTGCCCGCCGTCACTGAACCTCTTGACCGTAAATGCGATGGTTGCCGCCCATTCTGTCCTTGTGCCGCTGCAAAGTGAGTTCTTTGCGTTGGAGGGTCTTTCGCAATTGATGTTGACGATCCGGGAGGTCCGGCAAACCGCGAATCCAGACCTGAGAATCGAAGGTGTTGTGTTAACCATGTATGACAACCGCAACAACTTGTCCCGCCAGGTCGAAAAGGATGCGCGTGACAATCTGGGTGAGATGGTTTTTAAAACAAAGATACCCAGGAATGTGCGGGTCAGCGAGGCGCCATCCTATGCGCTGCCGGTATTGCAGTATGACTCGGGATCACTTGGTGCGATGGCGTATCGGCATCTGGCCCGTGAGATCATGCATAAGAACAACAAAACCGCAGCATGAGCGGTGGTGAGGAGGCCGACATGAGCACCAGGAAAGCGAAATCCAGAGGGTTGGGCCGGGGATTGTCCGCACTCATGGCGGATGTTAATCCGGAAGCGGGCAACCGGGTATCATCTGACGCGCGCAGACCTGATCTGAAAGTTCCGATCGAAAAGCTGAAGGCAAACCCAAATCAGCCGCGACGCACGTTTCAACCCGAACAACTGGATGAGCTTGCCGCGTCGGTCCGGGAAAAAGGTATTATCCAACCCTTGATCGTACGTCCGGCGGGGGCCGGAGAATATGAAATCGTCGCTGGTGAACGCAGGTGGCGGGCGGCTCAGATGGCGCAGCTGCACGAGATCCCAGTGATCGTGCGTGAGTTTGATGATACCGAAGTACTGGAAGTTGCAATTATCGAAAACATCCAGCGTGCTGACCTGAACGCGGTGGAAGAGGCCGCCGGCTACAGGCAGTTGATGGATCGCTTTGGGCACACGCAAGAAAAGCTTGCCGAGGCATTGGGGAAAAGCCGCAGCCACATTGCGAACCTGTTGCGGCTTTTGTCTCTGCCAATAGACGTACAAACACTTGTTATTGAAGGGAAATTATCGGCCGGCCATGCGCGTGCGCTGATTACGGCGGAAAACCCCTCGGAATTGGCAAAACAGATCGTCAAGGATGGCCTGTCTGTGCGTGCAACCGAAGCGTTGGTCAAGAAACAACAGCAAGGCGACACTCCACGACCTGCTTCCAGATCCAGGAATCTGGATGCTGGAAAAGATGCTGATACGCGCGCGCTGGAAAAAGACCTGGCCGCTATTTTGGCTATGAAAGTCTCAATCAATCACAAGGCGGGAACGGAATCCGGTCAGGTTGTTCTGACATATGAAAACCTGGATCAGCTTGACGATCTTTGTGCAAAGCTCAGCCGTTAGGGCGCGTCCAGATAAATATCAGGACGCCACCCAGAACAATGATCTGAATGATCAGCACGAAGGGCGGAACGGATAGTAGCAAAGACACCCCGAAAACGGCGGCGACCGAAAAGGTTGCTGCCTTTTTTGCGGCCGGGCGTATTGCGCCCGAACTCTGCCAATCCAGTATCATTGGCCCGAAAATCCGGTGCGACAGTAGCCAGTTATGCAACCGTGAAGAGGATCGCGCAAAGAAAAACGCTGCCAGCAACAAAAACGGAACCGTTGGAAGAAGAGGCAGAACAACCCCAATCGCGGCCATCGCAACGCAAAGCAATCCCAGCCCCGCCCAAAGATACTGCATATTCAGCCCATTAATTCCCGGATTACAGCATTCAGCACGGCGCGCCCCGCTGGTGTTGCTCTGAGTTTGTTGTTTTCACGTTCAATCATATTAATGCCGACCAGATGGTCCACGGTTTCGTCAGAAAGTGGATGGCCTGACAGGGCTTCCCACCTATCTATATCTAGTCCTTCTGATATCCTCATGCCCATCATAAGGTATTCGTTCGCCTGATCTTCAGGCGAAAGGACATAGCGTTTCTTTTCTCCGTCACCCTTTGCAGCAGCGTCAAGCCAACGCTGCGGGTTC
>NZ_JBXWQZ010000063.1:0-25870 GCF_059612645.1 Ruegeria sp. YKSF131
ATATTTTTCATCCGGTGGCGCAACATCTGTCGGCCTAACCGTGCGAGATCTGTTGCAAAATCCGGATTCTCCGCGACATTCTCAAATTCGCCCTTACCTTGATGGTCGAACAGGATCGGGGGCAGGTCGGCAGCGAACTCGACCAGGGTGAACCGTTCATCCCGCAATATTCCCAAACACGAGTCGCTGTTACCGGTCCCCAATTCTTGCTGCCATAACGTCGGGTTTTCAGGTTCTGAGAAATCAAGTTCGCTGAAAGAATAGTCGCGCCAATCGTCTGGGATATTACCCCGCAACAATGGCAGCAAGGACAGTCCATCCATAGCGTTCGGAACAGCCTGTCCAATCCAGTCCAATATGGTTGGTGTGACATCCACAGACTCGGTTGGAACGGTGATCTTGCTTCCCGCCATAGCTTCATTCCCGGGCAAACGGATCATCAGCGGTGTGTGATACGCCGCATCGTAGACCGTCATCTTGCCCCAGCTGTGTCGATCCCCCAGCATTTCACCATGATCGGCGGTGATAACCAGCAGTGTATCGTCGTATTGCCCGCTGTCCTTCAGGTACTGGACAACACGACCGATGTGGTGATCAACCTCTGTTGCCAGGCCAAGATATATAGCACGCAAAGTGCGATTGTTTTCGTCCGTAGGTTCAACGTAATCAAAACCGTGAACGAATTTTTTCGCGCTATAGGTATCCAGCTTTGGTCCGAAGAACGGATGCAGCGCTTTTTCTGCTGCTGCGCTCGGCAAGCAGTGCGGCAGAGGGATGTCCGCCGGGTCATACATGTCATTGTAGGGGGCCGGTGCGACCAACGGCGGATGCGGGCGGATATAGGTCAAATGGGCGAACCAACCCTTTCCACGATGAGGCGCGATTCCGTCCAGAAAGGCATCGGTCAGAAAGGCTGTATCGCTGTCTTCTGCCCGATACAGCGCGGGATCATTCAGCTGCGGGTGTCCACCATCGGGCGAAACGGGCTTGTAGACGTCCCAGTACTTTTCGAACTGATACCCCTTTTTCATCAGATGGGCTTGCCATGGATATGATTCTTCAAGGCGCATTTCGACAACTTCAACGAACCCGGTCATCGACTGTTCGTAAGACTTGAGGTCAGGGTCATTGGGATCATGGACGCGCGGATCGGCGGAGGTATCTGTGTACCCAAACAACATTGGCAGGTAACCAGCTTTGCGCATTTCCGTGGCAATGTTCGGAGTATCGTGTCGCAACGGCGTTCCGTTTCTAACCGACCGATGATTCATCGCATATTGGCCGGTCAGAATCGATGCACGCGAGGGACCGCAGGGATTGGTGACCGAGAAATGGCGGGTAAAGGTCACGGCCTCATCCATAAAAGCCCGCAAATTCGGAAGGTTCACATGGTCTGCCAAGGCCCCGGACAGGCAATCCGCTCTGAGTTGATCGATGATGACAAACAAGACGTTCTTGGTCTGATGCATACCGACTTCTCCGATTCCGCGCCGTAACAAACAACGCGGAATGTGTATTGCTTCCCGCCATAGCGCAACCGATTTGTCGGTCGGACAAAGGCGTATTATCCCGGCAAAGTCGCTGCGCGATAACTTCTGGCAAGCACCTGTTCAGCATAGCTTCAATGCGACGGTCGGCGTGACGTCAAGGCCATCCGGCGCCGCAAAAAGATGTTCAACGGCACAAAGCCATTGCGGTCATTGAATGTTTCACTTCACATGACCTCATGACGCAGCCTTCGATAATCTCAGAACACGATTCCAGCGGTACTCGTGTACGCATATCCGGAGAGCTGCTCACGCAATCGCTTCAAACCGTTGAACAAGGTTTTGCCTCTGTCCGCCCAACCGGAGACAGGCTTGTTCTCGATCTGTCCGAGGTCGAAGCCCTGGATACCGGCGGTGCCTGGCTGATCGCGGACCTTGGCAAACGCTTCACGTCGCAAGGTGCAACACTTGAATTTCAAGGGGTGAAACCGGCACATGCCACTCTGATAGATACTGTAACCCGCAGCATACCCGACGAACCCGGTGAACTTGATAAACCGCGAAGTCTGTTGGATTTGATCGCACAAATGGGTCACATCACTGTTGGTGCCTGGCGGGATACGCTTTCCATCCTCGAATTTCTGGGTCTGACACTGCATCGGCTGTTTCGTACCATTGTCATGCCATGGCGACTGCGCAAGGCAGCGCTGGTCACACACATGGAAGAGACCGGGTTCAAAGCACTGCCAATCGTGGCCCTTATGGGATTTCTGATCGGTGTCGTACTGGCCTTTCAGGGCGCAACCCAGCTGAAGCAATTTGGAGCTGAGATATTCGTTGTCGAACTGATCTCGATCTCGGTTCTGCGTGAATTGGGCATATTGTTGACGGCAATTATTGTTGCCGGGCGCTCGGGTTCTGCATTCACCGCATCTATCGGTTCGATGAAAGTGCAGGAAGAAATCGACGCAATGCGAACACTGGGTCTGGACCCGATCGAAGTTCTGGTCATTCCCCGCGTTTTGGCCTTGTTGATCATGTTGCCCATACTGGGTTTTGTCGCCGATATCGCGGGTCTGTTTGGTGGCGCATTGATGAGCTGGATCGACCTGGGTGTAAGCCCCGGCATGTTTCTTACTCGCTTGAAGGAAAACACCGACGTCTGGCAATTGGCGGTCGGTCTTATCAAAGCTCCGTTCTTTGCGCTCGTTATTGGCGTTATTGCCTGCTGGCAGGCAATGCAGGTCAAAGGGTCCGCCCAAAGTGTCGGTCAACGTACGACAGCATCAGTTGTTCAATCCATTTTCATGGTGATCGCAATCGACGCTTTGTTTTCGATCTTCTTCTCAGAGATCGGAATATGACATGACCGGGGATACACCACAGCCATCAGTCGCCACAACTAAAGACCGTGAGGCTGTCATTCGTGTAAGCGGGCTCCGAACTCAGTTCGGTACCCAGGTCGTACACGAAAACCTGAATCTTGATGTCTGGAAGGGAGAAGTTCTGGGAATCGTTGGCGGGTCGGGCACCGGTAAATCCGTATTACTCAGAACTATCGTAGGGCTGAACAAACCCGCCGCCGGAGAAATCGAGGTGCTGGGTGTCGATGTTCTGAATGGCCCAGAGGATGACCGCCGCAGGATCGAACGCCGCTGGGGTGTTGCCTTTCAGGACGGGGCACTGTTTTCGTCACTGACCGTGCTGCAAAACGTGATGGCTCCGTTGCGGGAACACACAGGTCTCAGCGAAAAACTAATGGAGTCTCTGGGTGCGTTGAAGATCAGCCTCGTGGGACTGCCACAGCTGAGTTGCGGCAAGTTTCCGTCAGAACTGTCGGGTGGCATGCGCAAGCGCGCTGCGCTGGCCCGGGCGCTGGCTCTTGACCCCGAGATCGTTTTTCTGGACGAACCAACCGCAGGATTGGACCCGATCGGCGCAGCGGCGTATGATGAACTGATCGGCGAATTACAGCAGGCACTTGGGTTGACCGTTTTCATGGTCACCCATGATCTGGACAGTCTTTACGCGATCTGCGACCGCGTTGCAGTGCTTGCAGAAAAGCGCGTGCTGGTTGAAGGTCCGATTGAGGATATGACCAAGGTCGACCATCCTTGGGTACAGGAATACTTCACAGGCCCCCGCGCCCGCGCGGCACAACAGAAGGGGCAAAACAGGTAAAGGCAATGGAAACCCGGGCGAACTATATACTGATCGGCGCGTTTACCCTTGCGGGGTTGCTGTGCGCATTCGGCTTTTTCCTGTGGCTCGCCAAGTTTGAGATCACGCGCCAATACGCTTATTACGATGTACTATTTGACAATGTCGCAGGTCTGTCGGCAGCCAGCGGCGTGAACTTCAACGGCCTGCCGGTCGGGCAGGTCGTTTCCTTGCAACTGGATGATAATGATCCGTCAAAGGTTCGCGTGCGGATCGAAGTGGACGCAGACATTCCGATAACCAATGATACAATCGCACAGCTTCAGTCACTTGGTGTGACTGGTGTTGGTTATGTCGAACTGACAGGGGGATCCGCTAACGCCGAACGATTGCCACAAAAGAGCATTATCAAGAGCAAACGAAGCACAATTCAATCCCTGTTCGAAGGCGCGCCAAAAGTTCTGGATGAAGCCGTAACGCTTTTGGAGAACCTGAACAAAGTCGTCGATGATAAAAACCGGGAAGCTGTGAGCGGTATTCTGGACAATCTTGCTTCGGCCACAGGTAAACTGGACAAAACACTGACAAGTTTTGAATCCGTGGCAAATGACATCGGCAGCGCTGCACAGGATATTGGCGCGTTTTCAAAGCGGCTGGACCCACTGATCGAAACTGCTCAAACAACGCTCAAAACTGGTGCGGAAACATTGGAAGCCGTCAAAACGGCTTCCGGGTCCGCCAAGACCGCGCTGGACGATGCTAAAACAACCCTTCAGACGGCTGACCGCATTTTGCAGCAGGACGTGAAGCCTTTCATCGAGCGAGGCTCGCAACTGGCTGAACGATTGACCGTTTTGTCTGATGAAGGCAGCGTTACCCTTGGAATTGTGAACGAAACCGTTCTGAACGCCAATACGGCGCTTGGCTCGATTACTACGGCGATGGAGTCCGCCAAGGGGGCGCTGGCTTCGGCAGAATCCGCTTTTGACTCTGCAAATCGTGTCATGGAGGAAGACGTGGCACCTGTTGCGGAAGATGTCCGGAAGGCGGCCAATCAGGTGACCGAAACCGTCGCGGGCATAACGGAAAAGATCGATCAGATCTCGGATGACGTCCTGAGCGCGTCAAATTCCGCGTCCGAATTGCTGGGAACCATCGACGACATCGTGCAGAGCAACCGCCGACAAGTGTCAGACTTCCTGCGTGTCGGGTTGCCTCAGTTTGTTCGTTTTATCGAAGAATCCCAGCGTCTTGTTATCAGTCTGGATCGCCTCGTAGACAAAGTTGAACGCGATCCGGCACGTTTCCTTCTGGGCACCCAAGCATCGGAGTTCCGTCAATGATCAAGCCTGCACTTGCAATGTTGATGGTCGTGTTGTTTGGCGGCTGCGCTGGTCTGGGCACGTTGAAACAAGCGGCGAAACCGAATGACTTGTATCTGCTGACCCCTAAAAGCACTTTTTCCTCAGCGCTGCCCAGGATTGAAAAGCAGATCGTCGTTCAGGAACCGACGGCAACTGCCGCAGTGAACACGGATCAGATTGCCATTCAACCTACCGCGTTGCAGGTTCAATATTTGCCCCGCGCCCGCTGGGTGGATCGCGCGCCCTTGATCGTTCAAACCCTATTGGTCGAAAGCTTTGAGAACTCGGGCAAAGTCGCAGCTGTTGGACGCTCAACCGTTGGTCTGCGAGCCGATTACGTAATCGCCCCGGACCTTCGAGAGTTTCAGGGGGTCGTGATCGAAGACACCGAGAATGGAACCAAAATTCGCGTCGAAGTTCGTATTAACATCAAGGTGATCGACGAATACGAAGACAAGATCATTGCGTCCAGCTCGTTCCAGGAAAACGTCGTGGCGGCAAGCGATCAGACACCCGATCTGATCAACGCGTTTGATCTGGCTTTGGGGCGCGCGATGCGAGATTCTGTAGAATGGAGCATTCGCAAGATCAATACCCACGTGGCAAACAACCCGCGATCCATTCCCAGATAACGAAAGCCGCATAAGACGGCGGAAAAAGCGGGCAATTACAGACGCGCTTTCACATGACCAAACATTGCTCTACCCAATGTGGTTTTCAGAATTGTGCGGCCGAAGCTCGGTTCCAATCATCTGCAAATTCTTCGGGAATGTCGTCCTTTAACAAGGCGCCGTCCTCCAAATAGGTATAAAGTTCGGCATAGCTGCGCTCATGCTCGTCCGCAGTGCGGCGCAAGATATCACGGGGATGTAACTCGGATGCTTTTTCCTTGCCCATGGCGCCCAAAAGCTCGCGGAAACTTTCCAGCGTGGCATCGTGATAGCGATGAACACGCCGACGTTTCTGCGGCACATTCACGGCGCGCCCGCGGATGGGATCTTGTGTAGCCACCCCTGATGGACAACGGTTTGTGTTGCAATGCAATGCCTGGATGCAACCAACCGCAAACATCATCGCGCGCGCCGAGTTGCACATGTCTGCACCAAGCGCCAACTTCTCGACCATGTCATAACCGGTCGCCACTTTGCCGGAGCAGATGATCCGAATCTTGTCACGCACTCCGACACCGCGCAAACAGTTGCTGACAAAGATCAAGGCTTCGTTCAGGGGCATACCCAACCGGTTGGTAAATTCCACCGGGGCTGCGCCTGTGCCCCCTTCTGCCCCGTCAATCGTGATGAAATCCGGCAAGATACCCGTTTCAAGCATTGCTTTGCAGATCGCCATGAACTCGGACGGCCTGCCGATGCACAGTTTGAAACCGACAGGTTTGCCACCTGACATTTCCCGCAGGTGCTGGACAAAATGCATCAAACCCGTGGGCCCATCGAATGCGCTGTGGGTGGGCGGAGAAATCACATCCTGATGTTCTGGCACACCACGTATCTCGGCAATCTCAGCATCAACTTTGGCAGCAGGCAGAACACCGCCATGGGCGGGCTTTGCACCTTGTGACAGCTTGATCTCAATAGCCTTGACCACGTCCTTTCTTGCCTTTTCGGCAAACTTGTCCTTGTCAAATCCACCAGCCGGGGTCCGGCACCCGAAATAACCCGTCCCGATCTGCCAGATGATGTCTCCGCCTTCAGCCAGGTGATGCGGTGACAGACCGCCCTCTCCGGTGTTATGCGCGAACCCCCCATCCTTGGCTCCTCCGTTCAGCGCGCGGATGGCGTTGGCGCTGAGCGCGCCAAAGCTCATGGCAGACACATTAAGACGCGAGGCGCTGTATGGTTGCGTACATTGTGGACCGCCCAGCAATATGCGTTCTTCACTTTTGTCTACATGTTTGGGGGCAAGTGAGTGGTTGGCGCGATGATACCCGGTTTCGGTAATGTCGTATTGCGTGCCGAACGCGTGTGTGTCCACCTGCCCCTTGGCCCGAGAATAAACCAGCCCTCGGACAATTCTGTTGAAAGGCCGTCCACTTTCGTTGGTTTCAACGAAGTACTGGCGAATTTCCGGACTTACAAATTCCAACATGTACCGGAAATGGCCAAGAACCGGATAGTTGTTCAGGACGTTGTGCCTGGTCGTCAAAACATCATAAAGACCGATGATCGCGTACGGCACCAAAATGATCAGAAGCCAATGGGCAGGCGACCAGAAGAACCCAAGGATCAGAACCACTGGCAGACAGACACAGCTTAGAAAAAAGAAAATTCTGCGTACAATCATGTTCCAAACTCCTTGTGTTTTTATCGGGCTGATGAGCCATGCTGTCAGAACTCAACGTGAAACAGATTGAAATTTTATTTCAAGTGTCAGCGGTAAAATGTCTGCTGAGGGACGCAAATGTGAAATCATGTTACGAACGGACCAACTGTTGAACCCAGTGCAACCAGCGGATAAATCACGCTAACCGGACGACAAAGGGCCGATCCTTGGCAAACACACACTCCCACCTCTGGCGTGAACGAAAAAGCGTGATGTTTCTGTCCGTCTTCGTCGGTGGGGCGCTTGGGTCGTTGTTGCGTGAGGCGTTTGCACTAGAAATCCCCGGCCTCAGCTTTCTAACTTCGACTTTCGGCATCAACGTGACCGCCTGTTTTGTTCTGGGCTGGCTGTATTCCGTGCGCCATAAGGTGCACGCGCATGTTCTGTATCTTGGCACCGTCGGATTTTGCGGCGGATTGTCGACCTTCTCATCTTTTGTTGCTGATCTTGAACGTATGGCCGAAGGCGGCCTATGGGTAACGTCCCTGGCAATCGGGCTGGAAGTTTCATTTGGCCTTGCGGCCGCGCTGATTGGCGAAAGCCTTGGTCGTCATTTTCACTCTGAAAAGTCGCCGTCATGAGCGAATTGTATCTTCATTCCATGTTCGCGTTGGGTGGGGGTCTGGGGGCCGTGATGCGCCATTGGCTGGCGCTGAAAATTCGGCACGACTTGCCACTAGCAACCTTGCTCGTAAATGTATTGGGCAGCTTGTTGCTGGGGATCTGGGTGGGGTATTTGGGAGGTCCTGTAGACATAGCCGAGGACCAAAAACGCCTTGTTTTCGGGTTTTGCGGCGGTTTTACAACCTTTTCCAGCTTTGCCTACCAATCGCTCGAGCTTCACCGCGAACGCACATTGTTTTTGGCAGCAGGCAATATTCTGTTCAGCCTTGCTCTGTGCTGGTTCGCTTTCTGGCTTGGCCTGCTGTTAACGCGCTGAAGCTTACCAAGCTGGGCAATAAACTCGAACACTGATTTGCTTTTCTTTCCGACCAACGTTGGGTCCCAAGCCACGCCAACGCTTTGACAAATAAAGAGTTTGAAAAGACTTATTGCATTAAGCTGAACTGCATCGAGTGTTCTGGTGTGTGAGCAATGGCCTGTGTCCTTGACCCGGACATGGGCCATTTCTTAATCGGATCAGACCCCATAACGGGCAAGAAACATATCCACGGCTTGTGTCGCCACTTCGGTGATTTCTTCTTTGCTGAACGAATTCTGAATTCCAAATGCGGCCCGGGTCCAGATTCTTACCTTGCAAAGCTCGGAGAACTGCTCAGCCGCGATATAAACATCTTCAATCGCCAACTCACCTTTGGCCACGGCTTTTTCAAGATATTCCGCCATTTGACGCTGGCCATTTTGCGGCCCCGCTTCATAAAATGCGCGGCCAAGTTCCGGAAACCGGTCCCGTTCGGCAACACAAATCCGAAAAACTTGCTGCGCGAAATCTGAAACCAGAAACGCCGTCAATTGCGTGGCCGCGATCATCAGCACTTCGCGGGCGGGTTTGGTCTCGTCAATCATCGCGATGATCCGTTCAGCCATCAGACAGCATTCCGTTTGCGCAACTTCCATGAACAAAAGACGCTTGTCCGGGAAATAGCTGTACAAGGTTGCTTTTGACACCCCAGCCGCGCGTGCAATATCATCCACGCTTGCGCCCTCGAATCCATCCGCCATGAAAACCTCTCGGGCCCCGCGCAAAACCTGATCGAACTTTCGGCCTGTGCGCAGGATGGTGGCGGTCTGGGTCATGTCATCTCCTTGAGCAATACCTGACACAGTTTATAAACCGTTCGGTTCAGGTACAAGGATTCTCGTATTTCGCTAATATCTGGCAATGCTCTAATTGTGCCGCAGGTCTCTTGCGACGGTTTCAAACCGTGTTAGGACTTGGCCCATGGCCGATATCTTTTTTCGTACACTTCCCTTTTTTGCGATCATCGGCCTTGGCTTTTGGGCTGGGCGCACACGGTTCTTTACGGCCGAAGCAACCGCATATCTGACCAAGTTCGTATTCTTCTTCGCACTATCGGCAATGCTTTTTCGATTTGCGGCGACCCTGCCCTTTGCAGAGATTTTTAACGCAAGACTGATCTTCGGTTACCTCATAGGCACCGCCGCTGTTTATGGCATAGCCACTTGCGTAGCGTGGATTCGCAGCCTTGATGTGCCGACTTCGGCGGTTGAAGCACAGTGCGCTGCCATTGGAAACGTTGGCTTTCTTGGCCTGCCAATGCTCGCGGTGCTGTTCACCGAAGCAGCTATTGGCCCGGTCATGCTGGTTCTGACCGTAGATCTGGTTGTATTCTCGTCTCTGATCGTGATCCTGATCAACGGTGGGCGTGACGGAAGGCTGACGCCAGCCACTTTCAAACTGATTGGAATGGGTCTGCTCAAGAACCCGATGATTGTCTCGATCTCTGCCGGGCTCGTCTGGTCATCCCTGCAAATCCCGGTTCCCGATCCGCTGAACAGCTTTCTGACCATTCTCGGTGGTGCCGCTACCCCCGGAGCGCTTTTTGCAATCGGCGCGTCCCTGGCTGGCAAATCCGCAGAAAGAATTCAGATCGCAGCCTGGTTGAGTTTCTGCAAGCTGGTGCTCCACCCGCTTTTCGTGGCAATCGCCCTGATCTGGCTGATCCCGGTCGAAACATTCCCGGCAAGCATTGCAATTGCGGCGTCCGCTCTGCCCGTAGCAGGAAATGTCTATATGTTGGCCGCGCATTACGGCATTGCCCCACAGCGTGCCTCGGCTGCTATTTTGCTGTCGACGCTCGTCAGCATTGTAACAATACCGCTTGTTATTGCGACTCTAGGAACTCCCTGACCTTCACCTTTTTAAAAATACTCACACCAAAGGCACTCGGACTTTACGCCGGGTCCGTGGATCGTTAGCCATGTTGCGACTCTAGAATAAGGACGATGCCTGATGGAAACCCTTTCGGAAAATGCCTGTTTCGGCGGAGTGCAAGGCGTGTATCGCCATGCTTCGTCGGCATGCCAATGCGACATGACGTTTGGCCTTTTTCTTCCGACCGAGGCGAAAGATGGCCCGGTTCCGATTCTGTGGTATCTGTCTGGTCTGACCTGCACTCATGAAAACGCGATGACAAAAGCCGGCGCACAGGCGTGGGCTGCGGAACAGGGCATTGCAGTGGTGTTTCCCGACACTTCGCCACGCGGTGAAGGTGTTGCGGATCACGACGACTACGATTTGGGTCAGGGCGCTGGGTTCTACGTGAACGCCACGCAGGAGCCTTGGGCACCGCATTTCAGGATGTGGGATTACATTGCCGACGAATTGCCCGCCTTGCTGTTCGAAAACTTTGCCATCGACAGCGAACGTCAGGCCATAACCGGTCATTCCATGGGCGGGCATGGTGCATTGACACTGGCCATGAACCTTCCGGGACGGTACCGCTCGGTTTCGGCCTTTGCGCCCATCTCGAACCCGACGGGTGCAGACTGGGGGCGCAAACAGCTTGGCGCGTATCTGGGGGATGATAAATCCCTTTGGGCCAAACACGATGCTTCCCTGTTAATGAAGGAAACCGGTTTCGACGGTCCCGTCCTGATCGATACGGGCACCAATGATCAGTTCATGGACCTGCTGCGCCCCGAAACGCTTACCCAAGCCATCGCTGAGCGTCGCCAGCAAGCAACCTTCCGCCTCCAGTCGGGGTATGACCATTCGTACTTCTTCGTATCTACCTTCATGGAAGACCACATCGTTTTCCACGCCGAAGCGCTGTACGGAGACTGAGGGATGAGCAAATACGACTATGATCTGGTCATCATCGGATCCGGGCCTTCGGGGCGTTCCGCTGCCATTCAGGCTGGCAAGCTCAAGCGACGGGTTCTGGTGATCGACCGCAAAGACCGTTTTGGTGGGGTATCCGTTCACACCGGAACAATCCCATCCAAGACATTGCGTGAAACGGTTCTGAATCTGTCGGGCTGGCGCGAGCGCAGCTTTTATGGCCGTTCCTATCGGGTCAAAGACCAGATCCGCGCCGAGGATCTGAAAGCCCGCCTGCACATGACCCTTGATCACGAGGTCGACGTGCTGGAACATCAATTCAACCGGAACCATGTCGATACGCTGAACGGTCTGGCAAGGTTCATTGGACCGCACGAAGTGGAAGTCGCCACTGATGCTGGCGAGACTACCCGAATAACAGCGGCCAAGTTTCTGATTGCTACGGGAACCAAAACTTATCGCCCCGATTATGTTCCGTTCAACGGCAAGACAGTGGTTGATGGCGACGAATTTCTGGAAATGGCAGAAATCCCGCGTTCACTGGTTGTTATCGGTGCCGGGGTCATTGGGGTCGAATACGCCACGATGTTCTCGGCGCTGGACGTTCGGGTGACGCTGATCGAGCCGCGGGATACGTTTCTGGACTTCATCGACTGCCGCTTGATCCATGATTTCACCCATCAAATCCGCGAAAACGGTGTTGATCTGCGGTTGGGATCGGCTGTCGAAAAGATTGAAGATGCGGGCGAGCACGTCGAAGTGACCCTAGAAAACGGGCGCCACGTGCGGGCGGAGATGCTGCTTTTTGCAGCCGGGCGCATGGGCGCAACATCGAAACTCAATCTGGATTCTGTCGGACTGGAAACCGATCACCGCAACCGGATCAAGGTAGACCGCAAGACATATCAGACCGCTGTTCCGCATATCTATGCGACCGGTGATGTGATCGGCCACCCTTCGCTGGCTTCTACTTCACTGCAGCAAGGGCGCGTGGCTGCCTGCCATGCGCTTGAGACACCTACACTGCCGGAAAGCCCATGGTACCCCTATGGCATCTACTCTGTTCCCGAAATTTCCACCTGCGGCATGTCCGAGGAAGAACTTCAGGAGCGCAGCATACCCTATGAGGTCGGCGTTGCCCGATTCCGCGAGACCTCACGCGGGCATATCATGGGTTTGGAACACGGCATGCTGAAGATGCTGTTTTCGCTGAAGACCCGCCGTGTCTTGGGCGTGCAGATTGTGGGCGAAGGTGCGACCGAACTGATCCACATTGCTCAGGCGGTGCTGAACCTGAAGGGCACTGTCGATTACTTCGTTCAAAACACGTTCAACTATCCAACTCTGGCCGAGGCTTACAAGATCGCCGGGCTGGATGCTTTCAACCGGATGCCGATCCCGGAGGAATTCAAGGTGCGGAAGAAACCTGCAGAACCGGAGAAAAAAGAGGCCAAAAAGGCGTGACAACGCTCTATGTCGATGGCGATGCCTGCCCTGTAAAGGCCGAGGCCGAACGGGTTGCTACGCGACACAAGGTGCCTATGGCACTGGTGTCGAATGGCGGTCTTCGACCGTCAGCAAACCCGCTTGTACAGGTCATCGTGGTCTCGGAAGGTGCTGATGAAGCGGACAAATGGATTGCAGAACGCTGTGGCGCAGGGGATGTAGTTGTTACCTCCGATATCCCTCTGGCCGCGAAATGCGTCGCAGCGGGTGCCCAAGTTTTGCGCCCGAACGGCGAAGCTTTTACGGCAGCGAACATAGGCCAGCAATTGGCAATGCGTGATTTGATGGCTGACCTGCGGGCCGCCAATCCGCTGGGGGCCGGAGGCGGCGGCCGACCATTCAGCAAAGCAGATCGTTCAAGGTTTCTGGATGCGTTAGAGCGGGAACTTCGCGCAGCGACCCGAGGATAAGTGCAGTCACCGGCAAGCTAAAATGCCAGCCGGTAACCAGAAACGCCCGTTTACAAGCCCGCCGAAAGAACGCAGGCTGCGAAAGACTTCTGATCAGGCTATTCGCAAACGGAGACCGAATTATGAAAGTACAGGGTGCTCATTACCGGTCGATTTGGTGGGACAAATCGGCAGGTGAGGTTCGGATTATCGACCAGCGTTGGCTGCCCCATGACTTTCGGGTGGTTACCCTGAAAACGCTGGATGAATTTGCGACAGCGATCCGCGACATGTGGGTCAGGGGTGCGCCACTGATTGGTGCAACAGCCGCGTTTGGAATTGCCGAACAGATGTCCCGTGACAGCTCTGACGCTTCGTTCGATGCCGCATATGACGTATTGCACGCGACCCGGCCAACGGCCATCAACCTGCGATGGGCATTGGACAGATGCCGCGACTCGCTGATGCCACTTGCCCCAAGTGATCGTGCTGAACGGGCCTGGGCACTGGCACAGGAGGTTGCAGACGAAGATGTTGAGATCAATGCCTCGATAGGTCGCCACGGGCTGCAACTGATCAAAGAAATTGCAGCCCGAAAGCCCGCAGGTGAACCGGTGCGGCTATTGACGCATTGCAATGCCGGTTGGCTGGCAACGGTGGATTGGGGAACGGCGACAAGCCCGATGTATCATGCGCATGACGCGGGCATTCCGCTTCATGTCTGGGTGGATGAGACCCGACCACGAAATCAGGGGGCGCTGACATCCTGGGAGCTTGGTGAACACGGCATTCCCCATCGTTACATCGTGGACAATGCAGGTGGTCACCTAATGCAACATGGTTTGGTTGACGCAGTCATCACCGGTACAGACCGGACCACGGCACAAGGCGATGTCTGCAATAAAATCGGCACCTACCTGAAAGCCTTGGCGGCGCGGGACAACGGGGTTCCGTTTTATGTCGCCCTGCCCTCGCCCACGATTGACTGGACGGTTCGGGATGGAGTGTCGGAAATCCCGATCGAAGAACGCGATACAAAAGAAGTGACCCATGTCATGGGCGTGGATGGACAGGGGGATATTGCCGATGTTCGCGTCACCCCGAACGGGACGGAAGGTGGCAATCCTGCCTTTGATGTCACACCCAACCGGCTGGTGACGGGGCTTATCACCGAACGCGGCGTCTGTGCCGCCTCGGCCGAAGGCCTTGCAGGATTGTTTCCGGACCGAGTCGGCTAGATTAACACCCCACACGGCTTTACCCTTGGCACGCGCACGTAGGTCGAGCGCGAAACGTCACTTCAGGCAGGGACTGCCAGACGGTTCTCTCGGATCGGTAGATGAACGATGGCGCTAAAGGCCCCAATTGCCACACCGATCCACCAGACCAGGGCATAGTCACCATACTGGTCATACATGCGCCCACCCAGCCAGACGCCCAGGAAGCTGCCAACCTGATGGCTGAAGAAGATTATGCCATAGAGTGTTCCCATGTAACGCAAACCATAGAGGTGCGCGACAAGACCCGACGTGAGCGGAACGGTGGCCAACCAAAGCGACCCCATCACCAGCGAGAATGTAATAACGGACAACGGCGTTATCGGGAAAATGATGAACAACGCCGCAGCAAGCGTCCGACCGGCATAAACCGAGGCCAGCAGATATTTCTTGGGAAAATGATTACCCGCCCAACCTGCCACAAGGGTCCCGGCGATATTGGCCAAACCAATCAGTGAAATCGATACCGCGCCAAGTGCGGACGTGGATGTGATGCCGATGGAATGCAGCACGCTGCCGGCTTGGATCGGTCCGCACATCTCGGTCACGAATGCGGGGAAGTGGGCCGTGATAAATCCAAGTTGGTAACCGCAGCTAAAAAACCCAATAAATATCAAAGCATAAGAAGGATCTCGGAACGCCTTCCCCAGAATTTCTCCCATGCTTTCTTGCAACTCTGCCTTTGAAGCTGGTTGAGGCGCCCGCATGAAAGGCAAGGTCAATACCAGCGCAAGAATCGCAGCGGCAAACACGACGAAGACTTGTTGCCAGGGCAGGAATGACAGCAACCACTCAGCCGTCGGCGCGCCCAGAACCTGCCCAAAGCTGCCCGCGGCGGTAACGATGGCCAGCGACATGGACCGGTTTTCATCAGAGGAAGCGCGACCGACCACAGCCAAAACCACACCGAACCCGGTACCGGCAATGCCAAACCCAACCAGCCACGCATAAACCTGATGCTCGAGCGGTGTGACGGACCAGGCCGACAGAACCAGACCAGCAGCATAGGTCAAGGCGCCGAGGATAATGGCCTTTCGGTCTCCTACTTTCTCAGCGATAGCTGCAAAGATCGGTTGACCGATGCCCCAAGCCAGATTCTGGATTGCAATCGCCAATGAGAAATCCGTGCGCAGCCAGCCAAATTCACTGGCGATCGGAATCTGAAACACGCCGAAAGACGCGCGCACGGCAAAGCTGACCGTGATGATGATGCATCCAACGATCAGGATCGGGTTCAACATGCGGGTGGATTGCGGCATAGAGACCTCGGGTAGCTTGGTCCGACGGACCGTACTGGATTTACGGGTTGCGTCAATTCAACAGATTTGCGGTCACGGATAAGCAAATTTGATACGTCAGGGAAAAGGCTTCTTTTCAACGGGCTGGGTCATGGGTAAGGCTCTGGGTCATGACGGATCTGATTTCGCACTACGAAGCCCGCGTCGAGGATGGAACTCTGACGCGTGACGACGCTCAAGAAGCCGTGTTACCCCAGTTTGAGCGCATCCGTGCAGCACTGGCCGAGCCGGTTAAACGAGGGTTTTTCCGCAAGGCTCCGCCTCCACCTAAAGGCCTGTACCTGTGGGGTGGCGTCGGACGTGGTAAATCGATGCTGATGGACATGTTCGTCGACACGCTGGGTGAAGTCCCCGCACGGCGCGTTCACTTTCATGCCTTCATGCAGGAAATCCATGCCGGAATGCACAAGGCCCGGAAAGAGAACGTCGAAGATGCTCTGGCACCCGTGGCAAAGGAGGTGGTGAAATCCGTCCGCCTGCTGGCCTTCGACGAGATGCAGATCACTGACATTACGGATGCGATGATCGTCGGCCGTTTGTTTGACCTGCTGCATGAAGGTGGCGTTGTTGTTGTGACCACGTCGAACAGGCATCCGGACGAGCTGTATAAGGATGGGTTGAACCGGCAATTATTCTTGCCTTTTATTGCCCATATCAAAGACCAGTTGCAGGTATGGGAACTGGTATCGCCCACGGATTACCGTCAGAACAGACTAGAGGGTGCTCCGGTCTATTTTACACCCATCGGGCCCGAAGCGCGGCAGAAAATACGGGATGTCTGGAAAGATCTTGCAGGCGGTCCTGCCGATCCGTTGATATTGCAGGTCAAAGGCCGCGCTGTCGAACTGCCCGCATTTCGCAATGGTGTTGCACGGGCTTCGTTCTATGACCTGTGCGGCCGGATGCTGGGACCGGCAGACTATCTGGCTATCGCAGAAGCAATTAAAGTGCTGGTGCTTGAGGACATCCCCCGTCTGTCGAGAAATAACTTCAACGAAGCCAAGCGCTTTGTCATCCTGATTGATGCGCTCTACGAGGCAAAAGTTCGGTTGATCTGCTCGGCTGCGGCAGAGCCCGAGATGTTGTATGTCGAAGGTGAAGGCACCTTTGAGTTTGAGCGTACTGCGTCGCGCCTGCGGGAAATGCAGGACCAGAACTGGGGGAAGTAGGGGGCTCTGCCCCCGTCGCGCTGCGCACGCCTCCCCCGGAGTATTTGCGAAAAGATGAAGCTTAACCGTTTTCTCGCAGGATGTTTCCGGCAAGATAAAGGGAGCCGCAGATCAGGACACGCGCCTGTGGGTCTTGATCCGTGATTGCCTTCAACGCATCCGAAACGCTTGCAGCGACCGAAGAGGGCAAGCCAACTTTGGCGGCGGCGGCGGCGGTTTCATCGGCGCTGAGCGTGGCCGCCTCGCCCGGTATGGAGACGGCAGTCAGACTTGCAACCTGTCTGGACAGTGGCGCGAGATACCCAGTCACGTCTTTCGTGTTGAGCATACCGCAGATTAAATGCGTGGGACGTTGCGGCATTTTCGCCAGCACATCGGCCAGCGCGATACCTGCGGCCGCGTTATGCCCTCCATCCAGCCACAGTTCGACCTGAGGGGCTTGCTCGGTCAGCGGGCCGGTTTTGAGACGTTGCATACGCGCAGGCCAATCGGCATTGGATACGGCAGCCTCGTAGGCCGCGTCACCCATTGAAAGATGACGCAGAACCGCTAAGGCGGCACCGGCATTCTGGAACTGATGTGCACCCAGCAGGTTGGGTAGCGGCAGATCACGCAGCCCGGTTTCGTCCTGATAGATCAAGCGCCCGTTTTCTTCATGAACGTGCCAATGCTGGCCATGTACAAGCAGCGGTGCGCCCAACCGGGCGGCTGTGTACTCGATCACCTCCAGCGCCTCGTCTTCTTGCGGGCCGACGATGCATGGCACACCAGGTTTGATAATGCCCGCCTTTTCGGCGGCAATCTTTCCCAGGGTGTCGCCCAGATACTGTTCATGATCGATTGAAACCGGCGTAATGACTGTCACCGCCGGTTCATCAATCACATTTGTCGCGTCAAGCCGTCCGCCCAGACCGACCTCGAGCAGAGTGTAATCTGCTTTGCAGCGAGAGAAGGCCAGCAAGGCGGCGCAGGTTGTGATCTCGAAATACGTGATGTTCTCGCCGCCATTCGCCGCGTAGCACTCATCCAGAACCGCGGTCAGGCCGGGTTCCGAAATCAGTTCGCCCGCCAACCGGATACGTTCGTGAAATCGCGCTAGATGGGGCGAAGTGTAGGCATGAACGGAACGCCCTGCCCCTTCCAAGCCCGCCCGGATCATGGCCTGGGTCGAGCCTTTACCGTTGGTTCCGGCAATATGGATAACTGGAGGCAGCTTGAGCTGCGGGTTGTCCAAAGCGGCCAGCAATCGCCAGACGCGGTCCAAGGTCAAATCAATGATCTTGGGGTGCAGCGCCATCATCCGGTCGAGGATGGCGTCAGATGTCTTGGTGTTCATTTTTTTCCGGTCTCTTCGGCCTGCGCGACCTTGGCCGTTTCATCCGGGATCGGTGCTGGCAGATCACCTTTGATCGCCGGCGGTTGGTTCATCAGCATCCGGGTGATGGTGATCAGTTCGTCGCGCATCTCGGTACGTTTGGTGACACGGTCCAGCATCCCGTGATCCAGCAGGTACTCAGCCCGCTGGAAGCCGTCGGGCAACTTTTCGCGAATCGTCTGCTCGATAACTCGGGGACCGGCAAAGCAGATCAACGCGTTCGGTTCAGAGATGTGGACATCGCCCAACATCGCATATGACGCCGTCACACCACCGGTGGTGGGATGGGTCAGCACAACGATATAGGGCAAATTCGCTTCTTTCAGCATTTCGACGGCTACGGTTGTGCGCGGCATTTGCATCAGGCTGAGTATGCCTTCCTGCATCCGCGCACCACCAGCTGCCGAGAACAGGATCAGTGGGCGCTTTAGCTTAACCGCTTCTTGAGCGGCCGCGATGATCGCGTTGCCCACATACATGCCCATTGATCCGCCCATGAAGGAAAAATCCTGCGCTGCTGCAACGATAGGCGTGCGCCCAATTTCGCCTTTGACAACCAGCATCGCCTCTTTTTCGCCGGTCTTTTTCTGCGCCGCTCGCATACGCTCGGGATATTTCTTCTGGTCGCGGAAATGCAACGGATCTTCTTTTGGCGCTGGCACTGCAACCTCGGTGAAAATACCGCCGTCGAACAGGTGATTGAACCGCTCGCGTGGGGTAATCGCCATGTGATGGTCACATTGGGTACAGACGTTCTGATTTTCCGCAAGTTCACGATGAAACAGCATCGTTCCGCACTCGTCACATTTCTGCCAGAGGTTTTCGGGCACTTCGCGGCGAGAGAAGATCGAGTTGATCCGGGGGCGGACGTAGTTTGTGATCCAGTTCATGTCGGAACCTTGGCTTGTGCGGTGTTGACGTCAAATAAGACGCCACGGGAAGAAATGCAATCAACGCCTGAGCGCAAGCCGCGCTGCCAGCCAGCATACGAACATCACAGCCAAATCCACCATCAGCCAGGGACGAAGCTGTTCGGCGTCAGATGCATCGAAGGGAAGCGAGAAAAGCGCCAGCCCACTCAAGTTATCTGGCAAAGAAATGAACAATAATGCGATGATGTTATTGAAGAAATGCAGGGCGATAGCTGGCCCCAATGTGCCTGCGCGCGCTGTGAGATCGGATACAAACAACCCAAATATTAATGCCCAAAGCACAAACAGAATTGCATTTTCTCCTACCATCTCCGGTGTGTAGTGGCCAGCGGCAAACAAAACAGACGGAACCCCCATCCAAATGACGGGCGATTGAAACCTGGCTGCAAGAGCTTGCTGAATGTACCCTCGAAACAGAACTTCTTCGGCGCTGGTCTGAATCAGGACAACCAATACCGAGACCGGAAGCAACAAGAGCCAAGTTGAAAATGGCAGATTCTTTGACAGAGATTCCCCCAAGCCGTAGGGCGGCAGCAAGACACCGACGGCGCCCAAGATAAGCAGGGCTTTCAGCACTTTCAGAAATTGGGCCACAACCAGACCCCGTTGGCCAAAAATTGATCGCAAAGATCGGTGCTGAAGCTGACGCGCGGCCACTGCCACGCCAAGAATGATGAACCCGAAACTGGCCAGCATCAGAAGCAGCGCCAAAGGTGTGTTGCCTTGCAAAAGTTCCTGACCCCACTTCGCTGGGCCCAACCCCGTTATCACGGTAAAAAACACCAGGTTCAAAACGCTGACCAGCGCGGCGATCAATGCCAGCCCCAGCAAAAGACGCCAGAGTTCGGGTCTGGCGCGGGCTGTTTCGACCAAACGCGCATGAGCCGAATACGCTCTAGGCATTCTTACCAATACCTTCCTGCGCCGTTTCATCTGTCACGGGCGGAAACATGTCTTCGGCGTTCTGGGCCACGCTGATCCTGTTCGAGAGCGTCGTCAGATACCCTGCAACCGTCTGCAGCAACTGCATAGCGACCGAAGCATCGCTTTCAACAACGGCACGCAGCTCTTCTGCGCCGATACGCAAGAAGCTGCTATCTTCCGTCGCGACCAGATCCAGCTGCCGTGGTTCCCCTGTAATGATGGACAGGTCGCCGATGAGCCGTCCGGGTTCTATGAACGAGATTGTCCGTTTCGTTCCATCCTCGTTGGACCAATCCAGTTTGGCCTGTCCTGAAATGCACAAATAGGCCGCATCCGGCGCCTGACCGCGGGAAAAGATGACTTGTCCGGCGCTGGCCTCGTACCATTGCGCCGAAAACGCCAGCAGCCGCTGGTTTCTGCCATCCAAGCCAGAAAACAGCTGCGTTGCTGACAGGATCTCGAGTTTCCGGCTCAGATCGTCCGAAGTGCTGTCCTCATGCGCTGGCCTGCTCCGCGAGACGCCGTCGATCCGTCCATCCTTTATTTCTACAAACAAGTCATAGGCTTCGGGGTGCGCAAAATGATCCTCCATGAAAATCATGATGGAATCGGGCAGCAACTCCCGCAGTTTCAGGCGCGTGCGCAACCGGCTTTCCGAGTCGTGGCTGGCCAACGCCTTGTCCAGGATCAGAATGTCGGGGCGTTTGATGCCTGCGCGCGAAAAAGCGGCACGCTCCTGAAACACAGTTGGAAGGTTGTTGCCGCCCAGCCCGGACGGAAGGTCATAAATAATGGCCGCTGCTCGACGGCGCAGACCGGCTTCGTTCATGGCCTCTGCAACGATGTCTTCGATATCTTCGGCATGGGCACCTGCCATCAAAGATATCCGGCCATAGATCGCGTTTTCCATCACGGTCAGGCGCGGCACATAGATGTCAGGCGCCACAGACATGAACAAACCGTCCATTGCACCACGCAACCGTTCAGCCTGGGTCTTGCGGATAGCAAGGATTTTTTCCTTGTATTCCTCTGGGAAATCAGGACCGATCTGTTCTGCGGTCAGAAGGAAAGGCACTGTCAGTAGCAAGGCGCGCTCCTGATCGCTCAGCGCAGCATTCCCTTTGGCTTTGCGCCGGTCCTGGATGTCAAGCAGCCGATGATACATGTCCTTGGACATGCCAAGCCGCAGAAACAGGGGATGGTCAGCCCCATCCCGCCCAAATGTCTTGCCAAGAGTATCCATGACGGCATTCGATATGCTGATCGCGTCATCTGCAAGATCATGGGTGCTGAGCAATTGTACAAACCGCGCGTCGCCAGCCAGAATGTCTGGAGAGATGTCGCGCGACGGTGCCGCGAACAACAGGTTTCCCCCAAGCGGGACAGCCGGGTTGAACTGGTTGGGATCGAACCGATAAACATACCGATCCAGTCCTTTTGCCTTCAACCGTTCAGCGATGGAGTCTCTCAGCCTGACTATTTCCTGTGCCAGTATCGGGTGTATCTCTGGATCAAACTGGGTGCGCAGAGTGCGCCGGAACATGAACTCGTCAATCCCCATGGCTTCCACCAGTTGGAACCACCAATCACGTATTCCATCAATATCGTCCAGACCGGCCAGTCCCGGATCGATCCACTCATCTTCCAGCGAGTCTGGTGGGTTACCGGCCCGAACAGACTCGATCTGACGACGGGACGGGGTTCTTATGGCATCTGCCTCGTGCTGTGGATGGGTGCGCAATGACATCATGAGGTTATCGCCCAAAGTCCCGTCAAACAGATACGGGCGTGAATAGGCATAACCGATCCGGGCCGCGATAACTGATTGGTGCAATTCGTCCAGCCTGTGGCCAGCTATGATCACATCGCCCTGAACAGGCAGAACCTCGCGGGTCAGCAACTGGCCCAATGCACTGCGTTCCGACGCATGGGTGGATTGAATCGCCACACGCGCGCCACGTGGGATAGTCAGATCAATATCCTCTAGAATGGTTTTGCCATCGCCATCGCGTACGGTCACATTGCGCAATTCGATATCACCGGTCAGATGCGGAATGGTTTCCGGCTCACCGATGAACAGCTCTTCGGGAATCATGTTGTCCGGGGCAAATCTTTCAGTAACCACTTCCCATCGCAGGGACATATCCTGTACCTGGTTGTAGTAGGTCAGAAGGTCTTTCCAGGGCCCGCTAAGGTCTTTGTACGCGCCCAACGCGGCAACCAATGCACCTACTGTCACCTCGCCCGTGATCGCCAGGTATCCGCCCACCGAATAAAACAAAAAAGGCGTCATCTGAGTGATCAGATTGTTCAGGAACTTCATAAAGAATTTCTTTTTGTAGATCTTGAACCGGATCTCGAACAAGGTTCCCAGCCTATGGCTGAACTGTGCCAGACGATACCGCCAGCCGCCATTCGTGCGCAGGTCGCTGATGCCCGCCGCGCTTTCCCCGATTTCCGAGCTCAGGCGCCGAACCTCCTGAATACGGTCCTTGTTCAGCAAATTGATCTGGCGTTGCAACTTGGGGATCAACCAGGCCTGAAGCGGGATCAGCGCGATGCTTGCCAGACCAAACCAGAGGCTTTGCATGAACAGAAAGGTGACGATTGTCATCATTTGGCCGAACTGAAACACCGGTTGCGCAATCGCATCCCCCATCAAGCCGCCCATCGGCTCGGCCTCGGATGTGATCATCGAGACCAGCTCTCCTTGGCTGGTGGTCGCGAAATAGGACTTTGGGAACCGCATCGAGCGTTGAATCAGGGTATAGCGAAGACGGCGCAGCATACGTTCGGACAAGATGCCTTTCATCGTATTGATGCGCATCTTCATCAAACCACTGGCGATCACAGTGGCCAGAAATAGAAAGCACAGTATCATCAGATACTGAACTTGAGACACTGTGATGCCCCAGACTGTCACCGTGTCGCCCGGCGCACCAATAGCGTCATTGATGATTTGTTTAGGCAGCTCCAGCGATGCATATAGAAAAGGGAAGGACAGGACCGTTAGCAGCAACAGGACAAGTTGCTGTTTTTTCGAATACTTCCAAATAAAAGAAAATAATGTGGGCTCCATAGCCTGGCCTTATCGATAGCTGAACTGATGTTTGGCTGTTCTGGGGTAACCCATTTTTAGGAAACAGACGGTAAGCACTGACCCGACGTATTGCAAGAATTGACGGCATCAGCCCCCCAATCCGGCACCTATCTTTTTTACGCTTACCCACCAACCTGAAAACGTAGCGCTCAAGTAGTGTTTTTGTGATTGCGGGTTTATTCCTACTCATTTCTTTGACTAAAGAAGGACATTATCGGACGAAGAGACCATGCGCAGGATTCTGGATCGCTATATTCATCGCCGGACGCTCGGCCGCTGGAGCCGGGCTGTGCGGCAGGCGCCAGATTCGGCGCAAGCCGAGTTGCGATTGAAACGCGATCAGGCACGCAGTCTGCGTGGGCAACTGGATCGCCTGATCCAACTGGCGGATGCGCGCCTGCTCCGTCCGAAAATAGGATCAACTCAGTTTCACCGGCCTGTCGGCACCGACTGGAGCTGGCGGCCCGGACTTTGGCGCGCGCCGTTGTTGCAATCCGGCATGGCCTCTGTTCCCCGTAGAACGGTTATGGACGATCAGGTCAGCTTGTTTCACGACTGCCCATTGACCGAAATCGTCGTGCGGCAAATCCGCAACCGGGGGGCAAGTGATCTGGCTCCGTTCAGTCTGGAGGTCGAGGTCTTTGGTTTCGAGGGTTCGTTCCTGTCGGTATCGATCGACTTGCCGCGTGAGGCCGCCCGCGACCTGACACGCGAGCATCTGATCCGGTTAGAAACCCTGATTGACTGCGAAAAACCATCGGGTGTGTTCGCACGTCTCAATGTTCAGCACGGACCCAATATGGAGCAGGTTTTGCGGCAACTGAACCCTTCTGACGCCGTGAACGCAGTTGAGTTTGACTTGGCTCACCTGCCCCTGAATGAACGCAGGATCGAAAAGATCTGGCTGGATCTAATTTTCGAAAAACCGGAAATGAACCGTATGAGTGTACGAGACCTTACGTTTTGCCGTTTCCATCGCGCCGACTTGTGAGACGATCAAAGATGACACAAACATCCCTGACCTTCATTCGGTTCGAAAACGGTATTTGGCACGGTTATGTTGAGGCCGAGCGGCAACCGGGATTGGAGGTTCGATATCTGGGGAAAGCACTGGAGGGAGTTGAGCTTTCGCCCGCAGACAACGGATGGGACCTGAATGTTCCGGTACCCGTGACAGCCCTGTCCGAAGGCGTGCACAGCTTCGTCATAGTCGACGCAGACGGCGTTGAGAAACTTGGGAGTTTCTCCATTATTGCAGGTGAACCAGCCGCCGATGATCTCAGGGCTGAAGTGGATCTTTTGCGCGCGGAGCTGGATATGCTGAAACGCGCTTTCCGACGGGTAAGCCGAGGAGACGGCTGAAACGCTTGCGAAGTCCGATGATCCATTCAGTTATGTGCACTAAGCGCGGTGCCTGCGTATTGAGCTGCTGGATGATGAAATAATATCCCGCGAGCCAGAAAGAAAAGGGCCGCGTTGTACGCGGCCCATTGGTTTGGTTATTGGGACGGCCCGTGCGGGGTGAACGCTGACAAGCCTTTAAGGATGTCTATGGCATATGCTAGTTGATAATCCTCTTTCCGCAGCTCGGCCGTGGCTTCGGCCCTAGCGCGATCTTCCTCAATCTGGCGAACTTCATCCTCGCTCAGGCTGTCATTGTTCAGGCTGCCGCGCAGGTCAGCTTCGGACCGGGTCCGCACATTACTCTCATCCTCTTCTTGTGCAGGTGCCGGGCGAGGCTGCTCAACAATGATGTCTGGACTGACGCCAAGGGCCTGGATCGAGCGTCCTGATGGCGTGTAATAGCGCGATGTGGTCAGGCGCATGGCACCGTCACCGCGCAGTGGCATGACCGTCTGCACGGATCCTTTACCAAAGCTCTTGGTGCCAACGACGATAGCGCGGCGATGATCCTGCAACGCACCGGCCACAATCTCGGACGCCGAGGCCGAGCCGCCATTGATCAGCACCACAATCGGCTTGCCTTCGGCCAGATCCCCGGGGGTTGCATTGAACCGCTCACCTTCGTTCGGATCGCGGCCGCGCGTAGAAACGATTTCGCCTTCGTTCAGGAACGCGTCCGACACTTTGATCGCCTGAGTCAACAGGCCGCCTGGGTTGTTGCGCAGGTCCAGAACAAAGCCGTTCACCTTGTCGATGCCACCTGCTTCGGCAATCTGCTCCTGCAAGCCTTCTTTCAGGTTCGGGAAGGTCTGGTCGTTGAACGTGGTTACACGCAGCACGACACTGGTGCCTTCGGTCCGTGCGCGCACAGCGGTCAACTTGATTGTGTCACGGATAATAGTGACGTCGAAGGGATCAGGTTCACCCTCACGTACGACGGTGATGATAATTTCGGACCCGACCGGGCCGCGCATCAGGTCAACCGCTTTGTCCAGCGTCAGGCCCAGAATGCTTTCACCGTCCACATGGGTAATGAAATCCCCGGCTTCGATTCCGGCTGCGTCGGCGGGGGTATCGTCAATGGGTGAGACGACTTTTACAAAGCCTTCTTCCTGCGTGACTTCGATACCCAACCCACCAAACTCGCCCCGGGTCTGCACGCGCATTTGTTCGGCATCGTCAGGAGAAAGATAACTCGAATGCGGATCAAGTGATGTCAACATGCCGTCAATCGCCGCCTCGATCAGTTCTTCGGGCTCAACCTCTTCGACATACTGTGCACGGATACGTTCAAAAATGTCGCCGAACAAATCCAGCTGTTCATAGACGCTTGCCTTGTTCTCGGCCTCCTGCGCCAGCAGGGGTCCTGCGATCTGAGTTGT